>JACRGQ010000035.1 GCA_016217735.1 Nitrospinota bacterium | reverse complement strand
GGCCTAAGATACGGTTCAGAGTCTGTCGGAAGACCGGGGAAACTTATCTACCAAACATGGTCCCAGCCATTAGGTGCGACACAGCTTTCCCCGGTTTCCACTTAATGAAATTCTACGATTTCCAAGATACAAGGTGCGACATTCTTGTCGCACATAAAAATCCTCCATATTGGTTCGGCGGGTGGGTACAGGCTCTCAGCCTGTACATCGGCCCGGGGGCCGATGGGTTTCTCCCTTGGAAAAATGTACATGCTGAGAGCATGTACCTGCCGGGAAAAATAAAGAAAGCTTTGAAAATATTTCTGGGTGCCGGATCAAGTCCGGCATGACACAATAATTTCAGGCGGCGCTTTCGCGCTCCACGTTCCAGCCGGGGAACAGGATCACGGCGGGATGGCATTCAGTGACCTTCACAATTTTCCCGCTGCGTAAAGAGAGAGGCTTTAAGCGGTCAGCAGTCTGCGCTGCAAAAGGGTCTGCATGTCGCGGCGGCCATCGGAGATCAGCAGGACATATACGGCATTATCGATAACCCGGTAAATTATCCGATAGGGTTTGAAAAATATCTCGCGGTAATCGCGTATTCCCAGCGCCAGCAGTTCCTTTGGATATGCGCCGCGCTTTGGGGATGCGGCAAGGGTGGCGACCGCCTTTTCAATTTTATCCAAAACGTGCTCCGCTTTTTCCGGAGCGTCATGCCGGGCGATGTGATCGTACAGTTCTTCGAGGTCATGCACCGCGTCGCTGGTCAGGTGAACCGCGAATGGCATTAGCAGTTTTCCCCGCGCTTCCTCAGGCGCTTGAACACCTGCGCGGCGGGTTCGGTTTTGCCTTCCTTGATTTGGCGGCCGCCCAACGCGAGGATTTTCAGCAGTGCCATCGTCTCCTGATTCTGTTCGTAGCTTGCGATGTCCTGCATCACGGCCTTCGCCTCGCCGTTTTGGGTGATGACAAGCGGCCCGCCGCTTTCGCTTATGTTGCGCACGATCTCGGCGGCATGCGCCTTCAGGTAACTGATCGGCTTTATCCGGCTGGATTTCATAATGGCTCCGTATTTTGATATGACTAAATATAGTTCATAAACAGGTCAATGGTCAAGATTGGGGGGATGTTCTTTTTAAAACCCCTTCCCGCGCCTCCCCTTGCTAAGGGGAGGACTTTATTCTTTCACCCCCGATTCGCACAGCGCGGTCAAGCGCGGACGGCACAATTGGTGGAAATGGCGCGGTTGGCGCGGTTGGAACGTTGAGTGGCGGAAAAAACCTGACGGGTTGAAGGATTTGGAGGATTTGGCGCGTTTAGGGGGATTTGAAAGAATTGAAGGAAGATTTTTCGGGTGGGTGTGGGGAGGGAGAGCCGGAGCGGGAGGGAAGAGAGCTTTGATAGTGTGTATGGGTCCCCGCGTTCGCGGGGATGACAAGAAAAAGGTCGGCCCGTTGGGCCGACGACACACAGGATTGTGTGTCCTGCCAAGGTCAGAGGGAGGAGAGGGCGTTCACCTTTTGGATGAGCTGCGCCACTTGCGGCTTGCCCACAACGTCGTCCACGCCGAGAGCTTTCCATTCCTTGATCCGCTCCGGCGTGGCCATGCTGGAATAGACGATTATCTTAAGTCCGGCGAAGCGTTTGTCCGCCTTGAGTATGCGGGCGAGGTGCAGCCCGTCCATCATCGGCATCTCCACATCGACGGTGACGGCGTTGATGAAGTCGCTGAGCGGCCGCTTGAAGTTTTCCGCCTGCCGTTGCAGCTCTTCCAGATCGCGTATCGCGTCCACGCCGTTGGTGGCGGTCAGCACCTCGTAGCCGGACTCCGTGAAGGCCGCTTCCATGATGCCGCGGGTCAGGCCGCTGTCGTCCACCACCATCACGGCGTGGCCCGGCACCGGGGCGGCTTCGATATCGGCTCCGTCTTCCATCGTATCGGGGTCGATGTCGGCGAGCAGTTTCTCCAGGTCGAGCATCATCACGATGTGTCCCGCGTTGCGGTAGAGGCCGGTGGAGGCGAGCTGCTTTCCCTGCTTCATGAACGCGGTGGGGGGGGATAGCTGGTCGAACGGTATCCGGTGTATGCGGTGTACGCGGCTCACCATGAAGCCGGCGCGGAGCATGTTGAACTCCACCACGATGGTCCGCTCGTAGCGGTAATCCGGCTCCCATTTCCCCAGCCAGCGGGGAAGGTTGATGACCGGTATCACGTCGCCGCGCAGGTCGATGACCCCTTCCAGCGCGGGATGTTCGCGCGCGGAGTGGGCGATGGCGGGGGTGGCGATCACCTCGCGCACCTTGTTGACGTTGATGCCGAAGAAGTTCGATTGCGGCGCGCCGCCGGGGCCTTTTTCGTCTATTTCGAATTCGATGACTTCAAGGATGGAAGAGGCGGCGGGGGCGGGAACCTGTTCAACCAGTGGCATCGCCTCAGTCGCCGAACGATATCCCCGTGGAGCGGGCGGCCACGATAACCTGGTCGCCGGGCGAGACTTTCCGGTTTTTCGCCGCTTCTTCCAGCGGCACCGCCTTGATGTCCGGCGTCCGGAGGCAGGCCATCTTTCCGAACTCCTTGCGGTGCGTCATGTGTACCGCTTCCACGCCGAGGCGGGTGCAGAGGACGCGGTCGAAGGCCGAGGGCTTGCCGCCGCGCTGGATGTGCCCCAGCACCACCGTGCGGGTTTCTATGCCGGTGGCGGCTTCTATTTGGTCCGCCACCACGTTGGCTATGCCGCCATAGCGGGCGCCGGTGGTCGGGTCGTCCACCACCCTCTTGATGGTGACGCTGCCCCCCACCGGCTTGGCCCCTTCGGCCACCAGCACGATGGAGAAATGCTTTCCCTTGCCTTTGCGTTCGTAAATCTTCTGGCAGACCTTTTCGATGGTGTACGGTATTTCGGGGATCAGGATGATGTGCGCGCCGCTGGCGAGGCCGCTGTAAAGGGCTATCCAGCCGGTGTCGCGCCCCATCACCTCCACCACCATCGCGCGGTCATGCGATTCGGCGGTGGTTTGGATGCGGTCCACCGCGTCGGTGACGATGCCGACGGCGGTATCGAATCCGAAGGTGTAGTCGGTGGCGGAAAGGTCGTTATCGATGGTTTTGGGAACGCCGATGATGTTGAGCCCTTTTTCCTTGTAGAGCTTGAGCGCGGTGGAGAGCGTGCCGTCTCCGCCGACGATGATAAGGGCGTCGAGGCCGTTGCTCTTGTAGGTTGCCACCACGCGGTCGGAAACATCGTGCGTAATTTTTTTGCCGCCGGCAACTTCGATGTAATTGTACGGATTGTCGCGGTTCGAGGTGCCCAAAATGGTGCCGCCGCGCAGCAGGAGGCCGCCGACGTTGTCGCCGGTGAGGGGGCGCGATTTGTTTTCGATCAGCCCTTTGTAGCCGTTCAGGAAGCCGATCACGTCCCAGTGGTAATGCTCTTCCGCCGTCTTCACCGCAGAACGGATAACCGCGTTGAGTCCGGGGCAGTCGCCCCCGCCGGTGAGAATTCCTACCTTCATAACTATTTGAGTTTACCAGATGCCGTAGTCCTTCAATGAAATAAAATTGCTATTATTTTGAAAATTTCCATTACCGTATCGAAGCGTTATTTGATGTAAAAGTCAACAATAATACATATATAATACATCTAATTAATATGTATTATATAAAATATATGGGAATTCAAACAATATGTTGACAAAGAGGGTTTTAATTACTATAATTTGGAAGCTCGGAGGATTTGAGGAGGATGTTCGGAGTTCTGGTGTTTGGAGGAGTTGTGTTGTGGTTAGTCCCGGCAATAAAGTAAAAAAAATCCGCGAAGATAAGATGATGAGTAAAGCGGAACTTGCGCGGAAAACCGGTCTTTCGGTGCAAACCATTGACCGCATAGAGAAAGGGCATATCTGCCGGCTCGATACCAAACGGAAAATACTTCTTGCCCTCGGCTTGGGGCTTGAATACCGGATTGAAGTGTTTAACGACGAGGAATAATTAAAAAATAGGAGCAGTGGACGGCCATGTTTTTTTCATCCTCGCAGTTGCTTGTGGCTCTGGATATTGGCGCCCATAGCGTAAAGCTTGCCCAGCTTAAAAAAGGGCGCAAAGGGTTGGAACTCTTGAATTTCGGGATGATTCAGCTTCCGGAAGACACGGTAATGGACGGAGAACTGGAGAATCCCCAAGCGCTCGCCGATGCGTTGCGCAATCTTCTGAAATCCGAAAAGATCAAGAATAAAAATGCCGTTATCGGCATTTCCGGCCAGTCGGTCATCATAAAGAAAATCTCGGTGCCGCTGATGTCCGAAGAAGAGCTTAACGAGATGATCCGCGAAGAGGCGGAGCAGTACATTCCTTTTGATATTGACGAGGTGCATCTCGATTTCGCGATCGTGAAAGCGGAAGGGGACATCCCCGTGGAGAAAGGGGCGGCTAATGAAGACCGCCAGATGGACGTTATCATTGTCGCGGTACGCAAAGAGGTCATTAAAAAATACATGGATGTGTTTAAAGAAGTCGGCATGAAGGTGAAAATTGTCGATTTGTCGGCCTTTGCCTTGGAAAACGCCTTCGAACTGAATTACGAGGTTGATAGGGACGCGGCTATCGCCTTGGTGAATATCGGGGGGTCGATGACAAACGTCAATATAATGGAGGCGGGGGTGACCGCCTTTAGCCGGGACATTACGATAGGCGGGTCTACGATTTCTGAGGAAATCCAAAAAAACATGTCGATTGGGTTTAAGGAGGCCGAGAAGATCAAGCTCGGCATGATTCCGCGTGATATGAACCGTGCGGACATCATAACCCAAGTGAAGGATTCCGTTGAGTTTATCTGTGGAGAATTGCGTAAAACCTTTGATATGTATGAGAAAACGTCGGATTTTAAGGTGTCAAAAATATACCTTTCCGGGGGGAGTTGCCTCATGGAAGGGCTCGATCTTTTGATGCACCAGAATCTTGGTATTGAAGTTGAGGTGATGAATTCATTTCGGAACGTATATTGCAACACCAAGAACTTTGATGAGCAATACATTGAGGCCATGGGGCCGGTTGCCGCTATTCCCGTTGGATTGGCTTTGAGGATGACAAACGATAAATGATTAAGATAAACCTTATAACCGTAAGAATACCGAAAGATCACCTGATCGTTCAGCGGCAGGCCATGTCGGTTGTCGGCGGGGTTATTTTATCTATCATCATTGTTGGCTGGTGGGCGAGTCACGCCAGCGCCACCAAGGAGGAAGTGCAAAACCAGCTTGAGGGTGAAAAGGCGAAGTTGCAACGGCTGGAGCAGGTCGCGACGCGGATCGAAGAGTTTGAAAAGAAAAAACTGCGCCGCGAACAGATTCTCGATGCGATCAAAAAGCTGGAGACCCGCAAAGTCGGGCCGCGCCTTTTCCTGGACGATCTTAACATGATACTGCCATCCGACGTCTGGCTGTCGAAGATCACCCAGCGCGACGTTACCATCAGCGTGTCGGGCTACAGCTTCTCGAACTCCGCCATCGCCGACCTGATGCGCGCGATGGAAGCATCGCCGAACTTTTCCGATATGGAGTTGGGCCAGATCACGAACGAAGTGATGAAGGGCGAAGATATCAAGAATTTTACGCTAAACTGCGGTTGGGAAGCCGTGAAAAAGCTTGAAGAGAAACCCGCTTCGCCCAAAGCGCCCGCGGAAAAGAAATAGACAGTATGGAATTGGAAGTTTTACAGGAAAAGGTTTTCTCAAAGATACCTTATGGCCGCCTTACGGGGATGCCGTTAAATGTCCGTTGGGGCATTGTGGCCAGCATACCGTTGGTGTTAATCGTCGCGGCCTATTTCTTGTTGATCAGCGGCACCATGGCCGAAACCGACGTCATCCGCGAGGAACTGCTGAAAGCGCAAAAAGATGTCCAGGTGAAAGAGGCGCTGGAGCGCCGGCTGCCGGAATTTGAAAAGAAAATCGCCGAGTTGGACGGGCAGTTGGCGATGATCCGCCGCCAACTCCCCGAAAAAAAGGAAATACCGGATCTTCTGGATCAGATATCCAGCCTTGGCACGCAAAGCGGCCTTCAGTTTCAGCTTTTCAGGCCGTTGCCCGAAGCGGAAAAAGACTTTTATGCCGAGGTGCCGGTTGATCTGGTGGTGTTCGGCAGTTTCCACAACGTGGTGGAGTTTTTTGACAAGGTGGCCCGCATGCCCCGTATCGTAACCATCACCAACATCGAAATTGGCAAGTCCGGCAACAAAATGAAGGGGACGCGGCTTAAGGGGACGCCGGTGGAAGCCAAGTGCAAGGCGGTGACTTTCCGTTTCCTTGAAACAAAAATCGACACGCCGGCGCCAGCCGCGGCGGCGGTAAAGGCTTCACCGCCCGCGGCGGGGGGGCATTAAGCCGTGGATACGAAAAAGAAGATCATGATCGGCGCGGCGGTGGCCGCCGTGCTGGTGGGGGCGCTGCTGTTCTTTGTCATGGCGGGTTCCGGCAAGGACGAACAGGCGTTGCGTGAGGCGTTTAAGCAGTTTTCCGCCGATCTTGCCGCGGGGAACAAGGCCGACGTCGGAAATCTCATCTCCCGCAAATTTAATGACGCCGGAATGGATTATAATGCGGCGGTGGAAGAGTTTGGCATCAAGCGTGTCGGCTATATGGCCGAAATCACCGGCATTAAAATCAAGGATGCGCTGGCCGAGGTGAACTATTCGCGCAAACAGATGGTGGGCAAGAAACTGGAAACCACCCAAGTCACCGGCGAAACCTGGGTGAAGGACGATGACGGCAAGTGGCGTCTCGTGAAGTTGTCCGCCAGCGACCGCACACAGTTGCCGAAACTGCGGCAGGCGCGCAAGGAGGCCGAGGACAAGCTGGCGGCCGAACTGAAAGCGGCCGAAGACGCCGAAATGGCCGCCCGTAAAGTGAGCTACATCTCCGCGGGCAAACGCGACCCTTTTGAATCGCTCATCGTTGACACGGCCGGCGGAGAGGGGGCGGCCCAAACGGATCCTTCCCGCATGTGCGATCCGGGGCGTCCGCGGCAATACCTGGAAGGGTTCGATCTTTTCTCGTTCAAGCTGGTCGGCATGGTAAATACGAACAACGTCTACTACGCGTTGGTGGAGGCGCCCAATGGCAGTGGTTATACGCTGAAAGCGGGGATATATATCGGGCGGCGCTGCGGCAAGATCACCAAGATTACCGCCGAGCGGATCGTGATTGCCGAAAAATTCCCCACTCCCCGCGGAGATTTTAGTGTAAGAGAGATAGAATTGAAACTCAAAGAGGAAGAGTAGGGGGCTTATGAGAACAGGCTGGAGAACTTTTGCGGCTTTTGCCCTGACGTTGGCGGTCTACGCCTGCGCTTCGGGAGATCACTCGGGGCCCGCCGGGGCCGTGCCCGAGGGGGGAATCTTTGTCACCAATATCGTGCCCGTCGCGCGTGAGGGCGGCCTGGAGCTTTCGATCGAAGGGAGCGGAAAGCTGCAATATACCGTCTACAAGCTCGAGAATCCGAAACGGCTTGTGATCGACATTCCGGATGCCGACTCTTCAGCTTTTACCGCGCCTATCGAGGTGGCAAAGGGCGTTGTGTGGCAGATACAGCCGCACTACTTTCCGAAACCCGGCAACTCGCGCATTGAAATTTTCCTCAAAGAAGCGGTTCTGTACAAGGTAAGCCGGATTAACGACAAGAAAATCGTGGTGGACGTCAACCCCTACACCGCGGAGGCGGCCCAGGTGGTCGCCGAATCCGACATGGCATTGGAGCCGGGGCAGACCGAGATTACCGACGTCGACCTGAGGGATGTGCAGGGGATGGCCCGCTTGGTCATATCCTATAAGGGAGCCAAGCCGCAGTTTGCAATGACCCGCCGCCGCGATATGAACCGCATAACCCTGGATATCAGCAACGCCAAGGTGCGCAAGTCGAACGAAAGACTGCTCACCGTGGATACGGCGGAGAGCCTGGTGAAAAACGTGGCGCTCTTCCAGTTCACCACCAAGCCCGCATCGGTCAAGGTGATCGCCAATCTTAACCAATTCACCTCGTCCAACGTGTTTGAAAAGGACGGCAAAGTCTACTTTGACATCGGCCCGGACGCGGTGCTTGCCACCGCTTCGGAAATGAAGGGCGAAGCCAAAAAGCCGGTTGATGTGAGCGCCAAGAAGGAAAAACTCCCCTCCGACTACATGGGGCAGAAAATCTCGCTCGACTTCCAGGACGCCGACATCCATAACATCCTGCGGATCATCGCCGATGTCAGCGGCATG
The DNA here is from genome assembly GCA_016217735.1 of Nitrospinota bacterium. Taxonomy (NCBI): domain Bacteria; kingdom Pseudomonadati; phylum Nitrospinota; species Nitrospinota bacterium. The sequence continues at coordinate 37,849 of JACRGQ010000035.1, read as the reverse complement.
AATGTGATCACGTCCGACACCGTCAAGGGCAAGGTCACCATGAAGCTGATCGACGTGCCGTGGGACCTCGCGCTTGAAACCATCCTGAAGAACAACAAGCTCGCGATGGTGAAAACCGGAAATATTATCCGCGTTTCCACGGCGGACGAGCTGAACAAGGAAAAAGAAACGGTCGCCGCCGACCAGCAGGTCAGCGATAAGTCGGAAGTTCTCTACCTGAAGGTGTTCCAGATAAATTATGAGACCGCCCTGAAACTCAAGGACAACCTCAAGTCGATCGCCAGCCCGCGCGGCAGCATCGACGTGAACGAGCGGACCAACACGCTTATCATCCAGGATACCCGCGACCGCCTGGCGGAAATGGAAAAACTTATCGAAACGCTGGACAAGCGGACGTTGCAGGTGCTCATCGAGGCCCGCATCGTGGAAGTGAACCACTCCTTTACCCGCGAACTGGGCATCAAGTGGGGCGGCAACTATAATGCCAACACCGGCAGCGCTTTCCCCGCCACCATCGGCCTCAGCGGCGTGCAGGGCGGCGCGGCGAGCACCGCGGCGGGGAGCATCGTGAATACCGGCACCAGCGGCGTCACCGGCACGCTGGGCCTCAAGCTCGGCAGCGTGGACAGCACCGCGCTGCTTGACATGCAATTGATGGCCCTGCAGAACGAGGGGAAAGGGCGCATCCTCTCCATGCCGAAGATCGCCACGATGAACAACATCGAGGCGCTCATCGAAAGCGGCCGCGAAATCCCGTACCAGACCACTTCGGCCGACGGCACCAAGACGGAATTCAAGAAGGCCACCCTCAAGCTGAAGGTGATCCCGCACGTTACGCCGGACAACTTCATCCGGCTGGAGATCGAGGCGAACAAGGACGAAGCCGACTTCGCCAACCAGTTGCCGAACTCGCCGCCGCCGATCCTCACCAAGCACGCCAAGACGGAGGTGCTGATCAAGGACGGCGATACCACGGTCATCGGCGGTCTCTTCAAGGAGACGAAGAACGAATCCGAATCGGGAGTTCCGTTCTTCTCTAAAATCCCGGTGCTGGGCTGGTTTTTCAAGGGGAAGGCCAACTCCAACACCGGCGAAGAACTGCTGATATTCATAACCCCGAAGATTCTGTAAGGAGGTATGGGGGATGCTGAACAACGGATTTAAAACGGCGCTTGTGGCGGTGGTCGGCGCGGCTTTCTTGATAGCCGGCGGTTGCGGCACTAAGGCCGATAGCAATACCTATAAGGTGGGTCCCACCGGCCCGACATCGCCGGGCGGGTACTATTTCACATTGGATGTTCACCCGGCTGTCGTCATAAAAGACGGCACCACCCATGCAAATGTATGGGTGACCAACGCCGCTGGCACGCCGATCGATGGCACTGTGACAACGGTTTACGTGTTTTTTAGCGGAACAGGGGCTGCGATTGACCCGATAGCAATAGATGCCAACGGCAGGGCCGGAATGTTTCTTACGGTGACCGGTGCCGGCGGGACGAATGTTCAGATTACCGCCAACGTTGGGGATAAGAGCTTAACGATACCGGTGCAGATACTTCCGTAAGGGCTATCCGCATTTTGGCTTCCTTGCGCGTTGACCTTGGCGAGAGGTCGTATTCCATTCTTATCGGAGACGGTGTCTCCGAAGAGGGTATCGCCGCGCTTCCGCGTCTGTTGCGCGGGAAAAAGATCGCCGTCGTCACCAACCCCACGGTGGCTAAGCTCTATGCGCCTAAAACCGTCCGGCTTTTGCAAAAGGCCGGCTTTAAACCGCTTGTCATCACGTTGCCCGACGGGGAGCGGTATAAGACCATAAAACACCTTGCCCGCGTCTACGACGGGCTTATAGCGGCCCATTGCGGCCGCGCCGACGCCATCCTCGCCCTCGGCGGCGGGGTGGTGGGGGATATGGCCGGGTTCGCCGCCGCCACCTATATGCGCGGCATCGACTTCGTCCAGTTTCCCACAACGCTCCTGTCGCAGGTCGACAGCTCGGTGGGGGGGAAGACCGGCGTCGATTATCCCGGCGGCAAGAACATAGTCGGCGCGTTTCACCAGCCGCGCCTCGTTGTGTGCGACCTCGGCGCGCTTAAGACGCTGCCGGAGCGGGAATACCGCTGCGGCATGGCCGAGGTGATAAAGTACGGCGTGATCCGCGACGCGCGGTTCTTCGCTTGGCTGGAAGACAATGTGAAAGAAGTGGCGGCCCGCAAGACCGGCGCGCTGGAAACGGTCATACGCAAATCGTGCGCCTGCAAGGCGGCGGTGGTGGCGGCGGACGAGCGGGAGGCGGATATCCGCGCGATACTCAACTTCGGCCACACCTTCGCCCACGGCATCGAAACGGCGCTGGACTACAAACGCCTCAAGCATGGCGAGGCGGTCGCCATCGGCATGGTGATGGCCAGCCGCCTTTCGTACAGCCTTGGGCTTATCCCGTATAAGACCGCCGAGCGGGTGGCGCGGCTCATCGCCGCCTATGGGCTGCCGACGCGCATTCCCAAATATCTTTCCGCCGACGCGGTGATTTTGGGGATGGAGCACGACAAGAAGATCATTTCCGGTTCGTGGCGGTTCGTGGTTTATGACCGGATCGGCAACGCCTTTGTGAAAGGCGGGCTCACCCGCGCCGAAATCGCCGCCGCGATGCGCTGAACCGGTTTACAACCGCTTTTTGCCGAAGGCTTCCATCGGCGTTTACTTGGCCGCTTTCACCACCGCCGTGGCGATGTAATCGATGTCGTCCGTCGCCAGGTACGGATGCATCGGCAGGCTGAATACCTTCTTTGACACCGCTTCGCAGACCGGCAATTCGCCCTGTTTGTAGCCGAGGCCGGCGAAGGCGGTTTGCAGGTGGAGCGGCTTGGGATAGTAGACCATGGCCGGTATCCCCTCGGCTTTCAGCGCGGCGATAATGGCGTCGCGCCTGTCGTGCAGAATCGAGTACTGCGCCCAGGCGCTCCGCATTCCTTGCGGGATGTGCGGAGTGGTCACCGCCCCTTTGAGGCGTTCGGTATACGCGGCGGCAACATCCTGCCGCTTCACGATTTCTTCCTCAAAAATCGCCAGCTTCTCCAGCAAAATGGCGCATTGGATGGTATCCAGCCGCCCGTTGATGCCGATGCGGATGTTGTCATATTGGTCGGTTCCTTTGCCGTGGATGCGGATGGAGGCCATGATATCGGCCAGCCGGCCGTCGTTGGTGAATACCGCGCCGCCGTCGCCGTAGCAGCCGAGCGGCTTTGCCGGGAAGAAGCTCGTTGCGCAGATGTCTCCCAGCCCGCCGATCCGCTTCCCTGTGTACATCCCTCCAAATCCCTGGCAGGCGTCGTCGAGGATGAAAAGCTGGTGTTGCCGTGCGATGGCGGTTAGCGCCTCGAAATCGGCGGGGAGGCCGAAGAGATCCACCGGAATGATGCCGCGGGGGCGCAACCCCGCTTTTTTTGCCTTGTCGATGGCGGCGGGGATGAGCGCGGGGTCGATATTGTAGGTTTTCCGGTCGATATCGACGAAGACCGGCGTGGCCCCCAGCAGGCTCACCACCTCGGCGGTGGCGATGAAAGTGAAAGCGGTGGTGATAATGGCGTCCCCCGGTTTCACATCGTAGGCCATCAGCGCCATCAGCAGCGCGTCGGTTCCCGATGCGCAGGCGATGGCGTATTTCGCTCCCGTGTATGCGGCCAGCCCCTTTTCGAGTTCGGCCACCTCCGGTCCCATGATGTATTGCCCGTGATCCAGCACTTTTTTGATGCGGCTTTCAATGTTGGCGCGTATGCGCTGCTGCTGGGCCGGGAGGTCGATAAAGCGGATGTTCCGTTGTGTCATAGGTTTTTCAGATTCCCTTCATGTTTCATATTCAGTAATCATAAACGATTTTCGTGCGCCGCCGGAAGCCGGGAAATCGCCGGGGGCCGCCGCCCAAAACCCCCGGCTGTAACCGCGGCGTGGTGGTGGTACAATGGCGCAGGTTTATCAACGGGAGGATTAGAAGATGGGTGACGCCGGGAAGAAAGACATCGTTCTCGATTATTCCAACATGATGATGCAGGCCGTTGGCTCCGACCACGGCATCTTGCAGGGGGAATTGGACGGCCTGAAAGGGCGTGCCGCCGCCGCGCACAAGCGGCTGGCGGAATTGAAGGCTGGCGGCACCATCGGCTTTTTCACCCAGCATGAAATGGACACCAAGCCGATTAAAAAATACGCCGCCAAGGTGCGGGAAAAGTACGAAAACTTCGTGGTGCTGGGCATCGGCGGCTCGGCGCTTGGCACTATCGCCGCGAATCAGGCGGTCAACCACAGCTTTTCCGCTTTGCTCACCAAGCGCAAACGCAACGGCTACCCGCGTCTCTTCGTGGCGGATAACATCGATCCGGATCAGTTTGAGGAACTGCTCAAAACCCTCGACCCGAAAAAAACCATTTTTAACGTCATCTCAAAATCCGGCACCACCGCCGAGACGATGAGCCAGTTCATGATCGTGTTCGACATGCTGAACCGGAAGCTGAAGGGAAAGTGGAAAAAGAAGGTGGTGGTCACCACCGACCCGGCAAAGGGCATCCTGCGCGAGGTTGTCAACGAGTTCAAGCTGGACAGCTTCGAGGTGCCCGCGAATGTCGGCGGCCGCTTCTCGGTTTTTTCAGCGGTGGGCTTGCTGCCGCTCGCCTGCGCGGGCATCGACATCGACGGACTGCTGGCCGGCGCGGCGCGCATGGCCGGGCGGTGCAACGACGCGGAATTGATGAATAACCCGGCGTATCTTTTTGCGTCGCTTATGTACCTCTCCGACACCACCCGCAAAAAGCCGATGCTGGTGATGATGCCTTACAGCAGCAAGATGTACGGCATCGCCGACTGGTTCCGCCAGCTTTGGGCCGAAAGCCTGGGCAAGCGGTACGATCTCCAGAAGAAGGAGGTTCACACCGGCCAGACGCCGATCAAGGCGCTGGGGGCCACCGACCAGCATTCGCAGGTGCAGCTTTACGTGGAAGGGCCGAACGACAAGGCGTTCTGTTTCCTGCAAGTGGAAAACTTCAAGACCACCACGGAAATCCCGCATGTGCTGGAAGACAAGCCGGAACTTGCCTACCTCGCCGGCCACAGCCTTAACGAACTGATCAAAACCGAGCTGGAGGGGACGCAATACGCGCTCACCGTTCACCACCGGCCGAACATGGTCATCCGCCTGCCGGAGCTTTCGCCCTATACGCTGGGGCAGGTCATATATCTGTTCGAGCACGCCACCGCGTTCGCCGGGGGCTTGTATAACGTTGACCCGTTCGACCAGCCGGGGGTGGAGTTCGGCAAGAACTACGCCTACGCGATGATGGGGCGCAAGGGGTACGAAGCGCTGAAGGCGGAGATAAAAGACAAGCTGAAAAACATTCCTTCCCGCACACTGTGACACGGCCATGAAACCATTCCTTGAAGCGCTGCAAGAACGGGTGTTGCTCTGTGATGGGGCGATGGGTACCTACCTCTATGAAAAAGGGGAGTACATCAACCGTTCCTACGACGAGCTGAACCTCACCAAGCCCGACCTCGTGCGCGAAATCCACCGCGAGTACATCGCCGCCGGAGCCGACATCATCGAGACCAACTCCTTCGGCGCGAACCGGCAGCGGCTGGCCCGCTGGGGCCTGCAGGACAAGGTGCGCGAGATAAACATAGCCGCCACACAAAACGCCGTCTACGAGGCGCGCGGCGCGGTCTATGTGGCGGGGAGCATCGGGCCGCTTGGCACCGGCATACAACCGCTCGGCACCGTGCCGCCGGAAGAGGCCGCCGCGGTTTTCAGGGAGCAGGCGGAAGCGCTCATCGACGGAGGCGTCGACCTTATCATCCTTGAGACATTTGCCAACCTGAAAGAACTCGAAATTGCCGTTGGCGCCGTGCGCGCACGGAAGGCCGACATCCCGCTCATCGCGCACATGACGTTCGGCGAAGACGGCCACACCCCGCTGGGCGAGCCGATAGAGAAGGTGGCCGCCGCGTTGGACGCATTGCCGGTGGATGTTATTGGCGTGAACTGCTCGGTCGGCCCCGCGCCGATGCTCGACATGGTGGCGAAGATCGCAACCGTCACGCACAAGCCGGTATCGGCCATGCCGAACGCGGGTTATCCCCGGATGCACGAGGGGCGGCTCATATACATGACCACCCCCGAATATCTTGAGACCTACGCCAAGCGGTTCATCCGCTCCGGTGTGAAAGTGATCGGCGGCTGCTGCGGCACCACCCCAGCGCACATCCGCGCCCTGCGCCACGCCGTGAAGGCGCTCGCCCCGGCCCGTCCGGCGGTGGAGGTGAAAGAGGCGAAGAAGGAAGAGGCGGTGCCGGCCGTGCCGACCGCCGAAAAAAGTCCGCTGGCGAAGAAATTGGCGCAAGGCAAATTCGTCACCTGTGTTGAGATACTGCCGCCGAAGGGGGCCGACCCGTCGAAAGTGCTCGACATGGCAAAGCAGCTCAAGGACGCCGGGGTGGATGCCTGCAACATACCGGATGGCCCGCGCGCCAGCGCCCGCATGAGCCCGATGTCGTTGGCGCTTCTCTTTCAGCAGAAGGTGGGGATAGAGCCGGTGCTGCACTACACCTGCCGCGACCGGAATATTCTGGGGATGCAGTCCGATATTTTGGGAGCGCACGCAATCGGCCTGCGCGATATTTTGGCCGTCACCGGCGACCCGCCGAAACTGGGGAACTATCCCGATGCGACCGCCGTGTACGATGTCGACGCCATCGGTCTGGTAAAAATCATCAGCAATCTTAACCACGGACTCGACGTGGCGGGCAACCGCATCGGCGCGCCGGCCGCCATCCACATCGGGGTGGGGGTGAACCCGGTTGCAATCAACCTTGAGCAGGAGATTTCCCGCCTGCGGCAGAAGGTGGATGCCGGCGCGGAGTTCATCTTTACGCAACCGGTGTTCGATACCGAGATGTTCATTCGCTTCAAGGAATTGACGAAGGACATCGCCATCCCGACGCTGATCGGCATTTTGCCGCTGGCGTCGTCGCGCATGGCGGAGTTCCTGCATCACGAGGTTCCGGGAATGAGCGTGCCGGATGGCATCAGGAAACAGATGGCCGACGCGGGGGACAAGGGGGCGGAGCTTGGCGTGCAACTGGCCGTGGAAGCGCTGGAGGCGATGCGCGGCATGGTGCAGGGGGTTTATGTGATGAGCCCCGCGGGCGGGGTGAAGGCGTCGCTTGCGGTATTGAAGAAATATTTGTAAGTGATCCAGCCGAAAAAGAAAAAAGCCGCGCATGTGGCGGTCTATGTGCCGCTGCGCAAACTCTTCTCCTACTCATTTAAACCCGAAGACGAGGCAAAGCTGATTCCCGGCGTGCGGGTGGTGGCGCCGTTCCGCAACCGGGAGAACATCGGCGTCTTCGTTGGATTCGGCGAGACCGATATCGAAACCAAAGAGATAAAGGCGGTGCTGGACGCCGCGCCGATCTTCAGCACGCACCTGATGAAGCTGGCGCTCTGGGCCGCTGACTATTACATCGCCGCTCCGGGCGAACTCTTTCGGGGTATCGGCCCGCGCGAGGAACTTAAGAAACGGGTGGTGTACGAAAAGACCGGCGCGCAGCCGGGCCGCCTGCGGGAAGACAAAAAGAGAATCCTCGATGCCGTCAAAGAAAGCCTTGGCGCGCAGACGCTGGCGGCAAAGGCCGGTCTCACCGTCACCGAGCTGGATAAAGCCGCGAAAAGCCTGGTGAAGGGCGGATTGCTGGTGAAGCGGGAGGAATACTATTTTGGCGGATCGGAGCTTATCGCCAAAGATGGGGAAGAAGCGGTAACGGAAAAAAGCATCGACCCCGCAACCTACACCGCCGAACAAAATGCCGCGATAGAGAAGATCGCAAAAGATGTTGAAGCGAAGAGCGGCGCGATAACCTTGCTGGAGGGAAAAACCGGCAGCGGCAAGACGGAGGTCTACATCGCGCTCTGCAAAAAGGCGTTGGAGTTGGGCGGCGGCGCGATACTGTTGGTGCCGGAAATCGCCTTGACGTTCCAGTTCGTCCGCCGTTTCCGCGCCCGGTTCCCGCGCGACATCGCGGTGTTGCACAGCGGGCTTACCCCGGCGCAGCGGCGCGAGGAGTGGCGGCGCATCAGCGGCGGCCAGGCGCGGGTGGTCATCGGCGCGCGATCCGCCATCTTCGCGCCGCTTAAACAGCCGCGCCTTATCGTGGTGGATGAAGAGCACGATGCCAGCTATAAACAGTCGGAATCGCCGCATTACAATGCGCGCGATCTTGCCGTGGTGCTGGGGGGGATGACCGGCGCGGCGGTGGTGCTTGGCTCCGCCACCCCATCGCTTGAAAGCTACTACAACGCGCAAAACGGCAAGTATGGCCTCTGCCGCCTCACCCAGCGGATAGACAACCGCCCGATGCCCGCCGTCCGCATCGTGGAAGAGGATGAAGACGGGGAGCGGATGCTGCCCGCCGCCGTCATCGAAAAAATCATGGAACGCAAAGGGCGCGGCGAGCAATCGCTGGTGTTCATCAACCGGCGCGGCGCCGCCAGCCGGGTGAAGTGCCGCGTCTGCAAGGAGGTCGTGGGCTGTCCCAACTGTTCGGTATCGCTCACCTTTCACAGCAGCGGCGCGAAGCTCTTGTGTCACTACTGCGGTTATCAGATCGCGGTGCCAAAGGTCTGCCCCGCCTGCAAAGCGAGGGAACTTTTCAACTACCGGGGAACCGGCACGCAAAAGGTGGAAGAGTTTTTGCGCGGGATGGTGCCGAAGGCGGTCATTGAGCGCCTTGACCAGGACACCGCCCCGTCGCGGGAAAAAGCGTTCGGCATCCTCGAGCGTTTCGAAAAGGGGAAGACCGACGTGCTGGTCGGCACGCAGATGACCGCGAAGGGGCACGATTTCGCCAACCTCACCTTCACCGCCATCGTGGCGGCGGACGACTACCTTTCGTTTCCCGATTTCCGTTCCGCCGAGCGCACCTTCGGCCTTGTGACGCAGGCGGCGGGCCGCACGGGGCGCGGGGAGAAAGGGGGCGAAGTCATCATCAGCGGCACCACCGGCCACTACGCCGTGAAACACGCCGTGCTGCACGACTATCAGGCGTTTTACGCCGATGAGATTTTAGCGCGCAAGCGTACCGGCTATCCGCCGTTTTCGCGGCTCATCGGCATCATGTTCGACGACGTTAACGAAGAGCGGCTTGCAAGCGCCATGCTGAAGCTGGCACACGCCATGCCGCCCCTGCCGCCGGGGGTGGAGCCGCTGGGGCCGGTGGAGGCGTTGATCCACAAGATACGCAACCGCTACCGCTGGAAGATGATGCTGCGCGGCAAAAACAGCAAGGCGTTGCACGAGGCGGCGCTGCGCATCGAAGCGGCGGTGGAGCGGGATGTTTCCGTCTCCATTGATGTCGATCCGTACGGCTTCTTTTAAAAACCCCGCCTAGGTGGGTACCCATTTTAATGGGTATATCGGCCCGCAGGGCCGACCACTCTCTTGCCGCCTGCGCGGCAACGTACACAATAAATTGTGTACCCACCGTGAGTTGCACGCCGGACCCCGCGGATTTTTCTAGAAAAAGCGGCGCGTTTTTGCGTGCTATACTGCACCAACCATGAAAATATTGCTGGCGAACGACGATGGTATCAACGCGCCCGGCCTGCGCGCGCTGCACAAAGGGCTGAAAACCATCGGCGATGTGACGGTGGCCGCGCCCGAGATGGAAAAAAGCGCGGTGGGGCACGCCATCACCATCGCCATGCCGTTGCGCGTACGCGAGGTGAAGGATCACGGCCAGCCGTTCGGCTATGCGGTGGACGGCACGCCGGCCGACTGCGTGAAGATCGCATTGCTGGCGGTCATGAAGGAGCCACCGGACATCGTCATCAGCGGCATGAATCACGGCGCGAACCTCGCCACGAACATTATTTACTCCGGCACCGTTTCCGCCGCCACCGAAGGAACCATATTGGGGGTTCCCTCCATCGCCTTTTCGCTTACCACGCACGGCAAGGAGCCGGACTTCGCGCCGGCGGTGAAGCACGCGGTGGCGATCACCAAAAAGGTTATGGAAAAAGGGCTGCAGAAGGGGACGCTGCTCAACGTGAACATCCCGGCCATTCCCGAAAAGGAAATTAAAGGGGTAAAAATCTGCCGCCAGAGCCATTGCGTATTCCGGGGGGCGTTCGAGAAAAGGGAAGACCTGCGCGGAATGGATTACTATTGGCAAGGCGGGGTGATGGATACGAAAGACCCCGATCCGAACGTTGATATCGTGCTTAACGAAAAAGGATATATCACCATCACGCCGATCCATTTCGACCTGACCAACCACAGCTATCTGGACGAACTCCGCAGCTGGGGATTTTAAGGAATCAGCCGGTCTTTTTTCTGCCGGCGGCGGGGGAAACGGGCGGGTGTTCCAGATCGAGCATTATCTTTTTTAAATCCACGCCGCCGCCCGCGGAGAAGCCGCCGAGGCCGCCGTCAGACTGGATAACCCTGTGGCAGGGGATGATGAGCGGTATCGGGTTGTGCGCCATCGCGCTCCCCACCGCGCGCACCGCCGACGGGCTTCCGGCTTTTTCAGCCAGCTTTTTGTAGGAGACTGTTTCGCCGTATTTTACCGTGCGCAATGCCGCATAGACTTTTTGGAAGAAGGGGGATGCGTCGGTAAGCGAGACGGAGAATTTGCAGAAATCTATTTTTTTGCCCGCGAAATATCCCACCACCGCTTTTTCCAGTTGCGGGAAATTCTTATGTTCCGTCCACGCGAGGAAGTCGTGCGATTTTTGGGTGGAAGAGGGGAGGAGGAAGCCGGTGATTTCGTGATGTTCGTTGAAACGGACGGCGGCCCAGCCGAGTTCCGTTTTAATCGCGCAACCGAATGGGGTCATCGGTAGAGCCGCATATCGGCGCCGCACGCGCGCATCTTGTCCACAAAATCGGGGAAGGTGATGTTTATCGCCTCGGCGCTGTCGATGGTGGTGGTTCCGGCGGCGGCCAAACCCGCCACGGCGAGGCTCATAACCACCCGGTGGTCGTAGTGGCCCGCCACGGCGGTTCCCCGCAGCGGCGTTCCCCCTTTTATTATCAGGCCGTCGCGCTCTTCGGTAATGTCGGCCCCCATTTTGGCCAGCTCTTGGCACATCACCGCTATCCGGTCGGTTTCTTTGATGCGGGCTTGCGGCACGTTGGTAAGGTGCGTTACCCCTTCGGCCAGCGCCCCCGCCACCGCCATCGCGGGGAGGGCGTCCGGGGTGTTGTTCAAGTCCAATGTTGTGCCGCGCAGTTTTTTTCCGCGTATTTTCACGCGGTCGCCCACTTCGATGTCGGCTCCCATCGCCTTGAGGTAGTTCACCACCTCTTTGTCCCCTTGCGTGTCGGTGAAATCAAGCCCCTCCAGCGTTACCTCGCATCCGGGAATGGCGGCCAGCACGAGGAAGAAGGCGGCGGACGACCAGTCGGAGGGGATGTCCGCCTCAAACGCCTTTAAGGACTGCCGCGGGGCAAGGCGGTATTCGCTGTGGTTGTCCTGCTCAAGCCGCACCCCCAGCTTTTTCAGCCAGGCAACGGTCATATCGGCATACGGTTTTTCGTTCAGCGATTTCAGCTTAAACACGGCGGCTGTTTCGCAAAAGATGCCGTGTATCAAAAGCGCCGAGAGGTATTGTGAAGTGCTGCCCGCCACATCGGCGATCCCCCCTTTGATGGGGCCACGGATGGTTACCGGCAGCAGTCCGTTGTTTGAGCTTTCGATGACGGCTCCCAACTGTTTGAGCGATTCCAGCAACGGGGCGATCGGCCGCTTGCGGGTTTGGTCGTCGGCGGTGACGGTTACCGGTTTATCGCACAGGGCGGCAAGCGCCAGCGCGAAATTGGCGGTGGTGCCGCTGTTCCCCACGTCGATGGTGTTTTTAGGGGCGGTCGGTTTGCCGTTGAAACCCGTTATCCTAAGGACTTCGCCAGATTCTTCTATCCCCGCGCCCAGCGTTTTGCAGGCGGCGATGGCGGAATCGACGTCGGCGCTGCGCAGCCGGTGACGGATGGTGGAGGTTCCTTCGGCCAGGGCGGCAAGGAAAACGGCCCGTATGGAATGCGATTTGGATGTTGGAATCCGCACCGTTCCACGCACGGCGGACGCTTTAGAATCGATGAACATCCGCGGAATTATATCAAAATGCCCAACGGCGGCATTATTTTAATTTGTCATCCATCCCGGCCAGCGCGTTCACCGTCGCGGCGCAGATGAAGTCGTTTTCCGAGATTCCTCCCACCGAGTGGGTGGCGTAGCCGATCCGGCACCGGTTGTACCCAATGGACATATCCGGGTGGTGGTTCTCGGTGTGCGAGACCCAAGCCACGGCGTTGACGAAGGCGATGGCTTCGTAGTGATTTTTAAAAGCGAATTCGCGGGTGATGACCCCGTCTTTCAGTTCCCAGCCGGGAACGGCCTGAAGCGCCGTGGCGATGGAGCCGGGGGGCATCGGGGGTGTGCCCGCTTTCAGCGGCCGGCATTTGCGGCTGGTGAAGTCCATGGTCTTCTCCCTTTAAAAATCCATCAACAGTTGAATCGAAAGCGCCGGCTTTATCTGCGAGTTGTTAAACATGACGTACGCGGCGATTATTTTTATGTCCGGGCGCAGATGGTATCCGGCCCCCACGTTCAGCGTGCCGTAGCGGCTTCTGCCGCTGGCCCAGTCGAAGGCGGCCCACCATTTTTTGTTCACCTGCCAGTCGAGCGATACCATCGGGCCGCTGTTGTCCGCTTTTCCGTTTTCATCCACCAGCACGGTGCCGTTGCCGCTGTAGAAGCCGGCTCCCGCCCGCAAAGAGCTGAAAAAAGTTTCCGATGCGGTGAAATACATGATGTTTGCGTTGGTGACTCCGCTTTTACCGCCGTAATCGAGGAGGCCAACGGCGATGGCGGGGAAGTAATCGAAAAAGAGAGCCCCTTCGCGCAGGGCGAATTTGGCATTGAGGAAGAGCGGGCTGTCGGCGGCGGTGGGAGCGCTGCCGTTAAAATCGCGGTAATCGAGGCCGATTTCAATGCCGAATGATTTGCTGACGGTGTAGGGGATCAGGCCCCAGGCGACGCCGTAGTTGATCAGGTTCCACCCGCCGTCGGCGCCGGTTTTCATCATGGTGTTGTACGTCTCCATGTCGAACCGGGCGGCGCCGTATTCCAGCGTGTCGGTGGAGGGGATGGCGATTATTCTGCTTGGGGTGGCAAGCGACGTTCCGGCCGATGCGATGAAAAACACCGCGATGAAAACGAGTAACCGTTGTCCCATGCCCGATGTCCCTTTCCAATGCCGTTGATGAAAGCCCCGCCAGTTCCGGAGCCGGTTTCATCCTAGCCGTTAACCGCCGGTTTGACAACCGCGCGAACCCCCCGCTAGACTGTTGCCTCTATGACAGCTCCCAAAAGCGATTTTATCTGGATGGACGGCGCGCTGGTTCCGTGGGAACAGGCGAACGTGCATCTGCTGACGCATACATTGCATTACGGCACCGGTGTGTTTGAAGGGGTGCGCTGCTACAAGACCGCCAAAGGCCCCGCCGTGTTCCGCCATCGTGAGCATATGGCGCGGCTGGCCGCTTCGGCGCACATCCTGGGATACGAGTTGCCCTACAGCGTGGAAGAGCTGATGCGGGCGGTGCGCCTGACCATCCGCGAAAACAGGCTGGAAGAGTGTTATATCCGCCCCATTGCCTGGCTTGGAACCGAAAACAGGGGTTTAAATCCGAAGGGGCTGAAGGTGCATGTGGGTGTGGCGGTCTGGCCCTGGGGGAAATACCTGGGGGACGACGCCGCCAACACCGGCATCCGCGTGACGGTGAGTTCTTTCACCCGGCATCACCCGAACATCACGATGAGCAAGGCCAAAGCGACCGGCATCTACATCAATTCCGTGCTGGCGAAGCAGGAGGCGGTGCGGATGGGTTTTGACGAGGCGATTTTGCTCGACCCGTTCGGCAACGTGGCCGAAGGGAGCGGCGAGAACATTTTTGTCGTGCGCAACGGCAAAATCAAGACCCCGCCCGCGATCAGCGTGCTGGAAGGGATCACCCGCGACAGCGTGATGCAAATCGCGTCCGACCTGGGGATACCGCTGGCGGAGCAGCTTTTCCCGCGCGACGAGATGTACATCGCCGATGAAATATTCCTCACCGGCACCGCCGCCGAGATCACGCCGGTGCGCGAAGTGGATCACCGGAAGGTGGGGAGCGGCGCGGTGGGCCCGGTTACGCGGAAGATTTACGATACGTTTTTTGACGCCATTCAGGGACGGAACGAAAAGTATCTGGCGTGGCTTGACATTTTGTAATCCGGTCTTATTCTGAACTTACAGACACCATAGGAGAAGGCGGATGCCCATTTACGAATATCAATGTCCCCATTGTGAAACCAGCCGGGAAGTTACCCACGGCATGGCCGAATCCCCCAAGGTGAAATGCCCCGATTGCCGGAGAACCATGAAGCGGGTGATTTCCTCCAACTCTTTCCAGCTTAAAGGGGACGGTTGGTTTAAAACCTCCGGCAGCTATGCCAAGACCGGCGCCGCCAACACTGGCGGTGACAAGTCCGGCGGCGCCAAGAAGGCCGAAAGCTGACGGTCATGCCGATGAAGAATAACCGCCGGTCGTTTTTCGCGGCGGCGGTTATCATCGCGTTGGCGGGTTCGGCCCACGCGGTGAAGCCGCAGCCCCCCGTCACCGTCGTCTGCGATACCGTCGAAGCAAAGGGGGCTGCCTTCCAGGCCGCGTGTACCATCGCGGTGAGCGGGCCGCCGCCGGTCTCTGTCCGCTTGGCCGCCGCGCAGGATAAAGGGACTCTCATCACCAGTTCCCAGGCGGAGAGCGCAAGCGGCATCGGCAAGTGGGTCATCGTTTTCGAGGCCCACGGGCAAAAGCCGATCCCCGTTTTGTTTGACGCCCATTATCCGGATGGCACGTCAATCCGCGTCGTTGGAACCTACGACCCATATGGCGTGACGGCGAAGCAGAAAGCGCTGGTTCCCGCCGGCGTGGTGAAGGATAAAAAGGGTGGCGGCAAGGTTAAGGAATATCCTTCAAACTAGCGCTTTCCTTATTTCCCCGTTTTTTTCTGAGGTAGAGTAACCGGATGGATACGCTTGTCCGCGCGGGGTTGTTATATCCCGTCACCGCTCCCCCCGTTGAAAGCGGCTGGCTGCTTCTGCGCGGCGGGCGGATTGTCCGTATGGGCGGCGGCGCGCCGCCCGGCGCTGACGAGGTGATGGATTTTCCGGGCTGCCTCGTCATGCCCGGCCTCGTCAACGCCCACTGCCACCTGCAATTCACCGCCGCGCGGGGAACCATGCCGCGCGGCGATTTCATGGAGTGGGTGGCGGCGGTCATCGCATATTCTGAAAAAACCTCCGCGGGTGAAATTATCCGCGGCGTGGAAGAGGGCATGAAAGAGCTTCTCGCCGGCGGAACGACGGCGGTGGGGGATATTTTCTCGGATATAGCCGCCGCCACGGCGGTCATGCGGGGTCCGCTGCGCGCGGCGCTTTTTGCCGAGGCTGTGGCGCCGCAGCCGGCGCGGGCGGCACAGGCGCATGACGCGGCGGTGAAGCTGGCCCAAAGCGTCGCCGAGTCCGGCGGACGCGCCGGACTTTCCCCGCACGGGCCCCATACGGCGGCACCGGCGCTCTTTTCCTCGTTGGCGCGCCATGCCGGGGAGCGGGGGATGCCGCTCATGTCCCATGTGGCGGAAACGCCGGAAGAGCGGCGTTTCATTGAAAAAGGGGAGGGGCCGTTCCGCGCGTTGCTGCGGAAACGGGAATCTCTGATTGATGATTTCCACGGCTATGGGAAAAGTCCGGTGATGTTGATACGGGAACAGGGAGCGCTGAGACGTTTGCTGGCGGCGCATCTGAACGAGGTGGACGAAGAAGATATTGCCGCGCTGGCGGCGGCGAAGGCGATCCCGGTTTTTTGCCCCGGCTCGTCCCGCTGGTTCGGCCGGAAGAAGATTATGCCCTTGGATCGTTTCATCGAGGCGGGGCTTGCCCCCTGCCTTGGCACCGATTCGGCGGCGAGCAACAATTCCCTGTCGATGCTGGATGAACTGCGCGCCGCGCGGGAGTATTTCCCCGCTGTTCCGCCGGAGCGGCTGGTGGAGGCGGCCACGATAAACGGCGCGCGGGCGCTTGGCCTTGAATGCGGCGCGCTCGAAGCGGGGCGGTGGGCCGATATCGCCGTTTTTCCGGCGCGGGGCGGCTTAATGCTGGATGCGCTTTTCACCGCCGGCAAAGCTTCCTTCGTGATGGTTGGCGGGACGGCGCTGCGAAATAGCGCTTGAATTTGCCGGGGGTATTCCTTATAAGGATTAATGCGCAACCAAGGGAGTGACGGGTGAAGGAGACGCTGGGAGAGCGGGAGCGGCAAGTATTGAGGGCGGTGGTGGAGAACCACATCTACAACCCCGTGCCGGTCGCCAGCCGCACGCTTTCCGCGCTGGGACTCAGCCCGGCCACCATCCGCAACATCATGGCGGATTTGGACGAGATGGGGTATATCACCCAGCCGCACACCTCCGCCGGCCGCGTGCCGACCGACAAGGGGTACCGCATCTATATCGCCGAGCTGATGCAGGCCCGCCCGCTTACTCCGCGGGAACGTCAGACCATCGACAGCGGCCTCTCCATCGCCGATGCCGGCGCGGGGGATATGCTCACCGCGGCGTCCCGCCTGCTGGTATCGGTTTCGCATCAGGCGGGGCTGGTGCTTTTCCCCAAGCTTTCTTCGGAGCCGATCAACCGGTTCCATTTCGTCAACATCCCTCCCCGCCGCGTGCAGGTGGTGCTGGTGGGGGCTTTGGGGCACGTGCGGAATGTGCTCATCACGTTGGATGAAGAACTGACCGACATGGAATTGGCCGAACTGGCGAACTACATCAACCACCATTTTTCCGGCAAGGGCTTGAAGCAGATACGCGCCGCGCTCCGCCGCCGGGCGGGCACCGAAGAGGCGCGGGCCGTCCGCCTGCGCGAGCGGGCGTTCAAGATACAGGAGCAACTGGCGTTGCACGGCCAGGGGCTTGATCTTGCGGTGGAGGGGGCGGAGGCGCTGTTCGACATTCCGGAATTCCAAAGGGATGCCGGGAAGCTGAAAAAACTGTTAAAGCTGCTTGCGGACAAGAAACGGCTGCTTGCCATTTTGGATCGTTGCATGGAGGAAGGCGCCAGCCAAATTGTGGTCGAGGTTGGCGCTGAATTCAAATGCGACGGCGGCATCGAAGACTGCGCGTTCGTGGCCCACGCCTGCGGCGGCACGCCGGAAGGGTGGGAAGGGGCCATCGGCGTGATCGGACCCACGCGGATGGATTATCCGTATATGCTGGGGTTGCTGGATTATTTTTCAAAATCGTTGAACGGCATCATGGTGGGGAGCAAAAAATGACCGGGGAACGGGAACAAAAACAGCCCGCGGCCGGCCAGAACGTGCCGGAGGCCGCGGCCCCGTCTCCCGAGGCGGCAGCCGCCGCTGAAAAGGAGGCGTTGAAAGCCGAAGTGGAGAAACTCCGTTACGAGATGTTGCTGCAACGCGCTGATTTCGAAAATACGCGCAAGCGCCTCGAACGGCAAAAGGAAGAGGATGTGAAGTACGCCGCTTTGCCGATGGCGCGCGAACTGGTGACGGTGCTCGATACGCTGGAAATTGCCCTTACCCACGCCACGGCGGATGATCCCATGCGGCAAGGGGTGGGAATGGTGTTTGACAGTTTTTTAAAAACGCTTGAGCAGTTCAACGTGCGCAGGGTGGAGGCGGCGGGGCGGCCGTTCGACCCGAAGCTGCACGAAGCGATGGGAATGTTGGCCGATCCCACGAAGCCGGATAACACCGTCTTGGCGGTGCAGCGTCCCGGCTATATGCTGCATGACCGGCTGGTGCGTCCCGCCGGAGTGCTGATCAATCGTCTTCCGCATCCGGCCGAAGCGCCAGCGGATGCGAATCCGAAGCCGGAATAATCACCACCATTTCGCCTTTCAGGCGGCCCCCTTTCACGCGGGCCTTTATTTCGGCGGGAGTGCCGCGCAGGAATTCTTCGTAGATTTTCGTCAGTTCCCGCGCCACCACGATCAGCCGTTCCGGCATGATCAGCTCCAGTTCATCCAGCAGCTTGGCGATGCGGTGCGTGCTTTCAAACAGCACCACCGTCCGCGGCTCTTCCGCGAGCCGTTTCAGCGCGTTCATCCGCCGCCCGCTTTTGACGGGCAAAAACCCCTCGAAGGTGAAGGCGGACGTATCAAGTCCGCTGCCGCTCAGTCCGGCCAGCAGCGCCGAAGCCCCCGGCACCGGCATTACCCGTATTCCGTGCGCCACGGCGCGCCGCACCACCTTCACCGCCGGGTCGCTGATGCCGGGGGTGCCGGCGTCCGTGATAAGCGCCACGTTCTTTCCTTCCAGCAGCAGGTGCAGCAGCGTTTCGGCCCGCTGGTGCTCCTTCGGCCCGAAGTAGCTCACCATCCGTTTCGGGCCGATGGCATAGTGATCCAGCAGCCGTTTGCTGGTGCGGGTGTCTTCGGCGGCGATGATGTCCGCCGCCTTCAACACTTCCACGGCGCGGTAGGTCATATCCCCCAGGTTGCCAATCGGGGTGGCAACCAGATACAGTGTGCCGTGCGGGTTTTGATTCGCGCTCATGTTCCAATATAATACGGGCAACTCAAGGAGTTGTAAAAGGGAATGACACCGGAAGAGAAGCTGTTCCTCAAATATGAAAAGGCCCGCGTTTTCATCGTCGGCTTTACGCCGCCGGAATTCAAGCTGCTGAAGGCATACCTGTACGGCAAGCATATCACCGGCGTCACCGAGTCGCGCGATGCCGAAACGGCCCTCGACAAGCTGGAGCTTGCCAGCTTCCACCTTTTTTTCATCAATGTCGATCTTCACAACAACCACACCCTGCTGGAACAGGTGGTGGAGACCACCCGCTTTGCCAATACGCCGATCTTTGTTTTTTCAAAAACGCCGATGGTGTACCAGTACAGCTACGAAAAACGCCGGATGAAGGGGGTTTTCTGCCGCCTGCCGGTGAATATCAACGAGGTGGAAAAATACCTGCTGGCGCTGATGAAAGAAGGAAAGATAGAGAAAAGCCAGATCGGCGCGCTGGCGGGGGTGTTGCAGCATTACGCGCTCGGCTGCAAGGCGATGGAGCAGGGAAATTTGGCCGAGGCGAAGGAGCAGCTCCGGCTGGCGCTTAAGGAGGATCCGAAGTTCTTCGACGGCTACCTGAAGATGGCCGAAGTTCTGACCGGGCAGGAGGATTACGATACCGCCTTGCGGGTGCTGGCAAAGGCAAATGAAATACAGCCCAATGACGCGCGCGTGTTTTTCAAGATGGGGATGGTGCAACTGGCGAAAGGGGACAAAACCGCCGCCGTCGATCTCTGCAAAAAGGCGATCGCGCTGGATCCGCGCAACATCAAGCTCATCATGGATTGCGGCAACGCATTTCTGGAAAAAAACCACATCGAGGAAGCCCTCTATTTTTTCAATATGGCCAAGGGCCAGTCGCCCGACTTCATTTACGCCTACAACCGCATCGGCATAGCCCTGAGCCGCGCGGGGAGGTTCGGCGAGGCGGAGGAGAGCTACAATCACGCGCTGAAGCTGGACGAGAACGACCCCGGCATCTACTTCAACCTTGGCATGATGTGGATGCGCCAGCAGAAGAACGACAAGGCGGCGGAGAAGTTCAAGCAGGCGCTCGTTCTCGACCCGGAAATGAATGAAGCCCGCGAGATGATGGACAAAATCACAAAAGGGGAACAGCCCGCCGCCAAGGCGTAGTCCGCGGTTCTTCCTGGCGGACGTGATTCCAATTCCGCCGCCGGAATTATAAAAATCCCCGAAAAATCCCTGAATTTCCTTGAATCTTAGTACACCACCGGATAGACTCTAGCCCATTATGGCAACGGGAAAAATCGCGTTTGTGTTCCCCGGACAGGGGGCGCAGGCCGTGGGCATGGGCAAAGACCTCGCGCAAAATTGCTCCCCGGTGGGCGGCCTGATGGAGTCCGCCTCCGCAGTCATCGGCATCGATCTCGGCAAACTTTGTTACGAGGGGCCGGAGGAAGAGCTTTCCCAGACTCAAAATACCCAGCCGGCGTTATTCACCGTTGGCGCGATGGCGCTGGCCGCCTTCCGCGCCCGGAGCGGGGTACAGCCCGATTTCGTGGCCGGCCACTCGCTGGGCGAATTCACGGCGCTTTACGCCGCGAACGCGCTTTCTTTTGAAGATGCCGTCACCATCGTGCGGCGGCGCGGCCTTTACATGAGCGAGGCGCGCGGCGGCGGCATGGCGGCGGTGCTGGGGCTGGATGCGGCGGTCATCGAGGAGGTTTGCCGCGAAGTGGGCGATGCCCCCGGCGCGCTGCAACCCGCCAACTACAACGGCGATGCGCAGACGGTTATTGCTGGCCGTAAGGAATTGATAGAGAAAGCTGTTCCGCTTCTGCAGGAGCGCGGAGCCAAGAAGGTGGTGGTGCTCAACGTAAGTGCCGCTTTCCACTCCCCGTTCATGAACGATGCCGCCGCGCGGCTGGCCGCCGACCTTGACCGGATGAAGTTCGCCGATCCCGCGGTGCCGCTGGTGAACAACGTGGACGCGAAGATCGTGACCGCCGCCGCCGAGGCCCGCGAAGGAGTAAAGCGGCAGGTGACCGGCGCGGTGCGCTGGACCGGCGTGATGCAAACGATGCTTGATAATGGGGTGCGGACGGTAATAGAATTTGGCATTGGCAAGACCCTTTGCGGCATGTTCAAGCGGATGGACAAGGGCCTGACGCTCTGCAATGTGGAAGACCTTGCCAGCCTGGAAAAGACGCTGGAGGTGCTCAATCAAAACGCTTAGCGGCAAGGTGGCCCTGGTCACCGGGGCTTCGCGCGGAATCGGCAGGGAAATCGCCGTGACGCTGGCCGAGGCGGGGGCCGATGTTTTTATCACCTATAACGCCAATCCCGCCGATGGCGTGCTTGCCGCCATCCGCGCCCACGGCGCGCGGGGGGAGCAGGCGCAATTGAATGTGGCCGATGGCGCGCGGTGCGACGCCGTGGTGAAAGAGTGCATCGAAAAACTGGGCGGGGTGGATATCCTGGTGAATAACGCCGGGATCACCAAGGACGGCCTGCTGATGCGGATGAAGGACGCCGACTGGGACGAGGTGCTGGACACCAACCTGAAAGGCGCGTTCAACATGACCCGCGCGGTTTCACGCCCGATGATGAAAAAACACGCCGGGCGGATTATCAATATCGGCTCGGTGGTCGGCACCACCGGCAACGCCGGGCAGGCCAACTACGCCGCCAGCAAGGCGGGGCAGGAGGGGCTGACCAAGGCGGTGGCGAAGGAGCTTGCCAGCCGGAATATTTTGGTGAACCTTATCGCCCCCGGCTATATAGTTACCGAAATGACGGATATTCTGGGCGACGACGTGAAGAAAGCGGTGCTGGAAGGTATCCCGGTAAAGCGGTTTGGCGCCACGCGGGACGTGGCGAACGCGGTGGTGTTTCTCGCCTCCGGCGCGGCGGATTACATCACCGGGCAGGTGCTGCACGTAAACGGCGGAATGTACATGTAAGGGCTGTAGCCCCTCACTCAACCTTTTTTATTGGAGAGTCTTAAAATGAACAAAAAAGCGGTGGGCATGGCGTTGGCTGTGTTTGTTGTGATCGGCCTCGTCTTTATGTCCTTCCTCGATTCGAACGTGGCCCCCGCCGCGGCGGCGGAAGAGAAAGCGGCCGCCAAGGCCGCTCCGGCGCCGGCTGCCGCTCCGCCGCCAGTTGCCGCACCGGCGCCGGTGAAGGAAGTGGCCTATGACCCGAAGAAACTTCCGAAAGTGATCGCCACCATCGGGGGGGTTGAAGTTAACAGGGAAATATTCGTAAGGGTGCTGGACAACCTGATAAGACAGATGAAGTCGCACGGCCAGCCCATCACCGAAGAATGGCTGAAGAACGCGCAAAAGCAGGTGGCTGACCGGATGGTGGTCGCCGAAGTTCTTTATCAGGACGCCCAAGCCAAAAAAATAAAGGTGGACGATAAGGAAGTGCAGGATCAGATCGACAAGATCGCCAAATCGTTTCCTTCCCCGGAAGAATACAAAAAGGGGCTGAAGGAGCAGGGAATCACCGAAAAAGACCTGAAAAGGGACATCGGCAAAAACCTCGCAATCCGCCGCCTGCTTGACGAAAAGGCCGCCGCCGGGGTGAAAGTTGACGAGGCGGAAGCCAAGAAGTATTACGACGAGCACACCAAGGAGTTTGACCGCCCGGAAATGGTCCGCGCGCGTCACATAATCCTGCTGGTGGACAAGGCGGCTGATGACGCCAAGAAGGCCGAAGCGAAGAAAAAGATGGATGAAATCCAGGCGGAGCTCAAGGGCGGGGCGAAATTCGAGGATGTCGCGAAGAAACATTCGCAGGACGGCAGCGCCGAGAGCGGCGGCGACCTCGGTTTCTTCCCCAAAGGGGCGATGGTGAAGGAATTCGAAGACGCGGTTTGGAACATGAAGCCGGGCGAGGTGAGCGGCGTGGTGGCCACCCCGTTCGGCCTGCACATCATCAAGTTTGAGGAACGCAAAGCGGCCGGTTCCGTTCCGTTCGCGGAAATGAAGAACGACCTTATCCGCGGCCTCGAATCGCAGAAGAAGGGCGACGCGGTGAAAAGCTACATTGAAAACCTGAAGGCAAAGGCCAAGATAAAGATCAACATCTGACCCGGCATTGCGGCGGCGGGCTTTCCGGCCCGCCGCCTTTCTTTTTTCCAAAAATACCCGCTATGATTGAGTCATGCGCCTAAGCGTCATCATCGTCAATTACAACAGCGGCCCCTATCTGGAGAAATGCGTCGCCTCGATGGCCGAAAAATTCGGCGGCCTCGAATACGAGGTCATCATCGTCGATAATGCCAGCACCGACGGCAGCATCACTCCCGCCGCGCGGGCCGACCGCCATACCGCGCTCATCATGAGCGAAACGAACATGGGCTTTGCCGCCGGCTGCAACGCTGGGGCCGATATCGCCATCGGGGATTTTCTGCTCTTTCTCAATCCCGATACCCGCATTCTTACTGACGGCATCGGCGCGCTGCTGGACAATTTCAAGGCCGATAAATCGGCTGGCGCCCTCGGTTGCCAGAATCGCCGTCCGGATGGGAGTATCCAGACCTCCGCCTACGGGTTCCCCACGCTTTTTCTGGTATTCGCGTGGGTTTTCCGCTTGCGGGAACTGCTTCATCTGCCGGGCGTCAAAACGCTGCTCACGCCGTTCCTTAAAGGACGTTTCGGGCAGTTCGACCCGCACAGCCGTCCGAAGCCGGTGGATTATGTCACCGGCGCGTTCTTGCTGGTGAAGCGGCTGGCGTGGTATAAAGCGGGGCCGTTCGACCAGCGGTTTTTCCTTTTTTGCGAGGAGATCGACTGGTGCCTGCGCTGCAAGCGGGCCGGGTTTAACGTGGTGTTTGATCCGTCGTTTGAGATTGAGCATTACGTCGGCTACAGTTCGCAAAAGGAAAAGCCGCGCGTGTTGCTGGAAAAATTTTTGAGCTACCGGCTGTACTTTGAAAAACACCATCCCGGCCTGAAAAGCGCCATTCTGAAGGCGATGTTCGCTTTTGGCGTGCGTTTTTGGGCGCTGTATTACAAAATGATCGGAGACAGGGAATACGCCAATGCCTACAAAGGAATCAAAAGCCGTCTTGAGCTTGACGAAGGCTGAGAAATACGAAAAGTTGCGCGCCATTTTCGCCGGCATGGAGAGCGTCGTCATCGCCTATTCGGGCGGGGTGGACAGCTCGTTTTTGGCCGCCGCCGCGTGGGATGCGCTGAAGGATAACGGTGGCCGGGTGCTTGCCGTCACCGCCCGCAGCAGCACGTATCCGGAAAGCGAATTCCGGCAGGCGCTTGATATCATCAAACGGATCGGCGCGCCGCACCGGGTGATCGTCAGCGAAGAGCTGGATATCCCCGGTTATGCCGACAATCCGCCGAACCGCTGTTTTTTCTGCAAGGGGGAGCTTTTCGGCATCCTTTCCAAAATGGCGAAGGAAGAGGGGTATGCCTTCGTCTGCGACGGGGCGAATATGGACGACCTCGGCGATTACCGTCCGGGGCGCAAGGCGGCGGCGGAACAGGGCGTCCGCTCGCCGCTCATCGAGGCGGGATTCACCAAGGAGGACATCCGCCATCACGCGCAACGGCTTGGCCTGCCGAACTGGGACAAGCCGGCCGCCGCGTGCCTCGCCAGCCGTTTCCCGTACGGCGTGAAGATCACCGCCGAGAAATTAAGCCGCGTGGAACAGGCGGAGGACATTTTGAAGAAGGCGGGGTACAGGCAACTCCGCGTGCGCGATCACGACGGCATCGCCCGGATCGAGATCGCCAAAAGCGAGTTGGCCGCCTTTATGGGCGACCCGCGCTATGGCGAGTGGGCGGCGGCGATAAAAGCGCTTGGCTTCACCTATGTAACGCTCGACCTGGAAGGCTACCGCACCGGCTCCCTGAATCTGTCCCAATAACCGCGCCTTATACATGTCATTCTGAGCGGAGCGAAGAATCCCATTCCGGAAAGAGATCCTTCGCCTGCGGCTCAGGATGACAGGGAATTTTTAACAGACCGCTATTAAAAGAACGGTTCGCTGGCGGTGCCGAGCGAGACTTCGGGCTGGTTCTGCGCGCCGTGGGGGCGCTGGCCGGCGATGGCTTCCAGGATGTTCTGCGCGGCGTCGAGCGTGATGTTCCGCCGCACGTCATCCACCGCGCTGCCGATGTGCGGGGTGAATACGGTGTGCAGGCTGTTTTTAACCAGCGCCGGATGGATGCTTTCGGGGTGATCCAAAAACATGTCATCTTCCATGGCGAATACGTCCGCCGCATAGCCGGCAAGATGGCCGGTTTCCAGCGCTTTTACCACCGCCGATTCCTCCACCACGCTGCCGCGCGCCATGTTGACGAGGTAGGCGCGCTTTTTCATCTTCCACGCCGTATCCGCGTTGATGAGCCCGCGCGTTTCGGGCAGGAGGGGGAGCGAGAGGATGACGAAGTCGGAAGAGGCCAGCAGGTCGTCTTGCGATTTGCGGGTAAGTTTCAGGGCGTATTCGCGGTCTTTTGACAGCGGATTCGGATCGGCGTAGAGCAGCTTCATTTCAAATCCCTCCAGCCGCTTGGCGATTGCCTGTCCCAGCGCTCCCATGCCGAGGATGCCGAGCGTCTTGCCCGAAAGGCCGGTGCCGTAGTGGTCGGCGCGCCACCCTTTGAACTTGCCGGAACGGATGAAGCGGTCTCCTTCGGGAAGCATCCGCGTCACGCCGATTAAAAGGCCGACGGCCAGCTCGGAGGCCGGGGTGTGCCGCATGTCCGGCACGGTGGTGTACCAGACGCCGCGTTTGGTGCAGGCGTCCATATCCACGTTCTTCGGTTGGGTGGTGGTGGCGGCGGCGATACGCAGCTTTGGGGCGGCGGCGATCATCTCGCCGTCCACCACGTCTTTGCCGAAGACCATCAATGCTTCGGCGGTGCCGATTTCCTTGAGGAGCGTTTTGCGCGGCATGGGCTCACGGCTGTCATTGCGGATCAGCTCGCATTGGGAGCTTAGATAGTCGATGACTTCGTCATGCACCCAGTGAGTGAGAACCACGCGCGGTTTGATCATTTGGCCGCTCCTGCCGATTTGTAGAGAACTGCGATTGATTATAGTGAAAAACGGCGTGAAATGGAAATGGTCTTGAGAAAATGACGTACCGATGGCGTATAATACCGGATTGGAGACGGAAGCGCGACAATGGCTAAAATAATGATCGTGGACGATGACCCGAATATCGGGCTGCTGGTCGAGATGACCCTGCGCAAAAAGGGGAACTTCGACATCATCAACTGCTCCAGTGGCGAGATGGCGCTGGAGCGGCTGGCCAAGGAGCAGCCGGATTTGATACTGCTTGACATCATGATGCCCGGCATTGACGGCTATGAGGTCTGCCGGACGATAAAAGAGAGCCCCGAAACCAAGTTCATTTCCGTTATTATGCTCTCCGCCCGGCGCGAGATGGGGGACAAGATCAAAGGGATGGATTTGGGGGCCGATGACTACATCGTCAAACCGTTTGATCCGGATGAACTGTTAAGCAGGGTGAAGGCCCGCCTCCGCATCCGGGAACTTGAAAAGGACCTGGTGGACGCGAAACAGCTCCAGACCGTCCTTGCTATGACGGTTACCCTCCAGCACGAGATCAACAATCCGCTCGCCGGCATCATGGGCAACGCCGAGATGCTCAAAGATTGGCAAAAAATGGATGCCAAGGATGTGTTTGAGTGCATCCAGGCGGTGAATACGCAGGCCTGCCGCATCCGTGATTTGGTGACGAAGCTCGGTTCTGTCACCAAGGTGGTGGAATCGACCTATGTCGGTTCCACCAAAATGATAGACGTGGATCGCTCCAGTCCGTTGTCCGACACGGTTGGCTGATCCCTCCCCCAAAAAAATCCCCACTTACAATTACCCGACATTTTTGATAAGGTATACAGGTTCGGTAACGGGCAAAAAATTTCGATTAACAACCTTAATGCCAAGGAGAGCAGCATGGGTGAGACGTATCAGATTTGCGATTGCCGCCGCGTGACCAACACGCAGATCGAAGAAGCCGTGAAAAACGGCGCCGATACCTTCGACAAGGTGCAGGCGATCACCCATGTGGGCACCGGTTGTGGCGGATGCATCGTGGACGCCATCAAGACATTTAAGGATGCGAGGGCAAAATACCTTGTCTGAACTGTTTCTGGACGAACCGTCAATCCTTAAAGTGACTCTTTTGGGGCACCCCGTCTTGCGCAAGCGGGCCGACCCGGTGACTCCAAAGGAACTCAAGGATCCGCGGTTCAAGCTCTTCATCGAGTCGATGATCGACACGATGCGGGAGTATAACGGCGCGGGGCTTGCCGCCCCCCAAGTAGGTGTTTCGCGGCAGGTGGCGGTTATCGAGACGCAGGAAAACCCGCGCTACCCCGGCAAGGAGGCGATTCCGCTCACCGTGTTGATCAATCCGGAAATCACCGCGTTTTCGCAGGATGTGGAAGAGGGGTGGGAAGGGTGCCTGAGTGTGCGGGATCTCTGGGGCAAGGTAAAACGGGCCGCTGGTATCACCCTGAAAGCGCTGTCGGTGGACGGCAAGGAGATCACTATTAAGGCGGAGGGGTTTCAGGCCGTGGTGTTCCAGCATGAAATCGACCATCTCTACGGGAAGCTTTTTATTGACCGGATGGAGGGGTTCCAGACCTTGAGCTTTACACAGGAATACCGCCGCTACTGGCAGGAAGATTGATCCGCCGCGGCTTTTTCCGTGTGTGTATGGGGATTTTACTCCTTGTCAAATCCGGCTTGTTTTGGGATTATGGAAGTAAGTTGGCGATGGGGTAACCTGCGAGCGCGTGTCTGAATGCGGGCTATATCCCCTTTCCACGGCGGAGGGAAAGCCATGCATTATAATGGGAGGTCGGTGTGAAGAGACTGTTCCTCGGTGTAGACATCGGATCCATCAGCGTCAAAGCGGTTCTGCTTGACGGCCAAAAAAACGTTTCCACCACCGTTTACCGGCGCATGTACGGCAAACCGTTGCCCGTTCTGGCGGAAATTCTCAAGGAACTTCGCGCACAGCACCCCGATGCCATCATTGAGGCCTGCGGCGCCACCGGCACCGGCGGCGAACTGGCCGCTTCGCTCATCGGCGGCGCGTTTTACAATGAGGTTGTTGCTCAAAGCCGCGCCATCGCCCACCTGCACCCGGAAGTCCGCACCGTTATCGAAATGGGAGGGCAGGATTCCAAGCTGATGATCATGAAGCCGGATACCGCCAAGGGAGCCGTGCTGGAAGATTTTGCGATGAACACCGTCTGCGCCGCCGGCACCGGAAGTTTTCTCGATCAGCAGGCTACCCGGCTCGGCTATTCCATCGACAAGGAGTTTGGCGGCATGGCGCTGAAATCGAAAAACCCGGCCCGCGTGGCGGGGCGCTGCTCCGTCTTCGCCAAGTCGGACATGATCCACCTGCAGCAGGTAGGCACGCCAAACTACGATATTATCGCCGGCCTGTGCCACGCCGTGGCCCGCAGCTTTAAAAGCAATATTGCCCGGGGCAAAAAAATGGAAACTCCGATAGCCTTCGTGGGAGGGGTTGCCTCAAACAGCGGTGTGGTGAAGGCCTTTGAGAGCGAACTGGAACTGGCCGACGGCGCGTTGGTCATCCCGGCGCTGCACAACGTCACCGGCGCGTTGGGGGCCGCCCTCAGCGCGCTGGACGAGGGGCGGCGCGCGGAATTCCTTTGGGAGCAACCGGTGGAGGAATACCTCCGCGTGCGGCGGGCGGTGGAAGGGGCGATGGATCCGCTGCTGGATGGCAACGGACACGGCTATGACATCGGCGTCCACCCGGTCCAGCCGGGGGCGGCGGTCTACGTCGGCATTGACATCGGCTCACTCTCCACCAATGTGGTTGCCATCGACGAGCAGTTCCGCGTGGTGGCCCGCCGCTACCTCCGCACTTCCGGCAAGCCGATTCAGATGGTGACGCAGGGATTGCTGGAAATCGGCGGCGAGATCGGCGGCATGGTGGTCGTCAAGGGGGTTGGCGCCACCGGATCGGGGCGCTATATGATCGGCGATTTCGCGGGGGCCGACGCGGTGCGCAATGAAATCACCGCGCAGGCCACGGCGGCCGTCCATTTTGTGCCGGATGTGGAAAGCATCTTCGAGATCGGCGGGCAGGACAGCAAATACATCGCCATCAAGGATGGGGCGGTGGTCGATTTCGAGATGAACAAGGTTTGCGCCGCCGGCACCGGCAGTTTCATCGAGGAGCAGGCGGAGCGGCTCGGCCTCGATATCAAGAAAGATTTTTCCGATGCCGCCTTTTCGGCGCCGCGTCCGGGGAAATTCGGCGAGCGTTGCACCGTCTTCATAGAATCCGATTTGGTGTCCAACCAGCAGAAGGGATCGCCCGCGGCCGACCTCGCGGCGGGGCTGGCCTATTCCATCGTAAAAAACTATTTGAGCGTGGTGGGAGACCGTATCATCGGCGCGAAAGTGCTCTTCCAGGGGGGCGTGGCCTGGAACCGCGCCGTGGTGGCCGCCTTTGGCGCGATCACCGGCAAGAAGATACATGTGCCGCCGCACCATGATTGCACCGGCGCGGTGGGGGCCGCCATCATCGCGGCGCGCTACATGCGCAACCGGCCGGATTTGAAGACCCGCTTCAAGGGGTTTGATCTGCGCGGACGCAATTACAAGGTGACCAGTTTCGAGTGCAAGGCGTGCGATAACGTATGCGATGTTTCCCGCGTGAAATTCGTCGACGAGCCGGCGCACTACTACGGCGCGCGGTGCGAGCTGTTTGAAAAAGACGCAAAAAAGGCCGACAATGGCCTTCCCGATCTTTTCGCCGAGCGCGACCGGCTTTGCTTCGGCCCTTATCTGGAGAAGAAAAAGCCGGCGGCGGAGGGTGGCATGGTGGTCGGTGTGCCGCGTGTGCTCACCATGTACGAGTCATTCCCCTTCTGGCGCGCTTTTCTTGAGGAACTGGGGGCGGACATCATCCTCTCGGGCAAGACGAACCAGCAGATCGCCCGCGATTCGATGGAGCACATTACCGCCGAGACCTGTTTCCCGATAAAGGTTATCCACGGCCATGTGGTGGATCTTGCCAACAAGGGGGCCAACGTTATTTTTATGCCCAGTGTGCTCACCATGAGCCAGAAGGGAACCAGCAAGTTCAAGAACAGCCAGATGTGCCCGCTGGTGCAAGCCAACAGCTATATAGTAAAAAACGCCATGGATCTCAAAGGGAAAGGGTTGGAGCTTTGGGAGCCGGTCATCAACTTTCAACGCGGGGACGCCGCCGTCGCCGAGGCGCTGATCCCGCTGGGAAGCCGGCTGGGGGCTTCGGCGTCGAAAGTGGCGGCGGCGGTGCGTGTGGCGCGCGCCGCGCAGAGTGCCTTCTACGCCGCGCTCAAGGCTCGCGGCCGTGAAGCGCTGGCGGGCCTCAAGGACGACCGCCAGGCGGTGGTCATCATCGCGCGTCCCTACAATGGCTGCGACAGCGGCATCAACATGGACCTGCCGCGCAAACTCAAGGATATGGGGAAAATCGCCATCCCGATGGACATGCTGGAACTGAGTGAAGACCCGGTTTACGAAAGCAACCCGGACATGTATTGGCGTTCCGGCCAGCGTCTTCAGGCCGCCGCGGAAGTGGTGCGCAAGAATCCGAAGCTCAACGCCATCTACATCTCGAACTTCAAGTGCGGTCCGGACAGTTTTATAACCTACCATGTCCAGCAGCAGATGATGGGAAAACCCTACCTCCATCTGGAAGTGGACGAACATTCGGCGGATGCCGGAGCCATTACCCGCTGCGAGGCGTTTTTCGACTCGCTGGAAAACGTGGACGGGGGTGATTATGCGCGGCGTCAGCGGCAAAAGACCGCCCGGCTTAACGGCCACAACCGCAAACTCTTCATTCCTTGGATGTGCGATCACTCCTACGCCATGGCGGCGGCGTTCCGGTACTACGGAGTGGACGCCGAGGTGTTGCCGAGGACCGACGCGGCGTCGCTGGAGGTGGGCCGCCGCTACAGCACCGGCAAGGAGTGCATCCCCTACACGTTGGTGGCTGGGGATGTATTGAAAAAGGCGTTGGAAAACGGCTTCGACCCGGCGGCCGCCTCCTTTCTTATTCCGACCACCGAAGGCCCTTGCCGCCTGGGACAGTATCAGGGAGCGCTCCGGATACAACTGGACCGGCTGGGACATGTCGATGCGCGGCTGATGGCCCCTTCGGCCGAAGGGAATTACGGCGGCTTTGAGGGCGTGGGGCGTAATTTCAAGCGGATGACCTGGCGTGGTATCGTGGCGACGGATATCCTGCTCAAATTGCTGCACGAGACGCGCCCGTATGAAACAGTTCCCGGCACCGCCGACAGGGCTTATCAGCAGGCGCTGGATATCGTGGTGAAATCGGTGCGGGGGGGCGCAAAGGACATCTTTAAACGCATGTATGACGTGCGCGCCCTATTCCGCGCCGTGCCGGTTGAGAAAAGCGTACGCCGGCCGGTCATCGGCGTGGTTGGGGAAATTTACGTCCGGTTGCACAGCTACAGCAACGGGAATGTTATCCGCCGTATCGAGGAGATGGGTGGGGAGGCGTGGCTCGCGCCGTTGGGCGAATGGTTCTTCTATTGCACCGACCGCTTTATCGCCAAAAACCGGCGTGATGGCAAATGGGTGGGAGTGCTGTCGGGGATGATGCTCAACGGAATAACGCACAACGATGAGAAAAAAATGATGGAACCATTCAAAGACGATTTGCTAAACTGGCATGAGCCTTCCACGCCGGAAGTGTTGGCCCGCTCCGCGCCGTACATTGACGCAACATTTGAGGGGGAAGCGACGCTTAGCGTGGGGAAGGCGGTAGACTATGCGGGCAAGGGGTGCGCGGGGATAATTAACCTCTTGCCTTTCGGTTGCATGCCGGGTACGGTAGTAAGCGCCGTCTCCAAACGCGTGCGTGAAGAGTGTGGTAACATCCCTTGGTTGAATATTGACATCGACGGGATGGATGAGAATAATGGACGTTCCCGCCTTGAAGCATTTGTTTTCCAGGCGAAGCAGTATAAGGAACGCAAGGCTGCGGAAGGCAGTGTGGCTTAATTGAGAGGAGGATTTGTTGTGGCTTTGATTATTAACGATGAATGCGTCAACTGCGGCGTTTGCGAACCGGAATGCCCGAACAGCGCCATTGCGGAAGGCGATGATATTTACGTCATTGATCCGGCGAAATGCACTGAATGCGTCGGTCACTATGACGAGCCGCAGTGCGTTGAGGTTTGCCCGGTCGATTGCATCATAAAGGATTCCAATAACGAAGAATCCAAAGAGCAGTTGATGGAGAAATACAACAAGCTGAAAGGCTGATCGAACCGCTATCCATGGCCGGTCATCCGTCCGGATGGCCGGTTTTTTTTCGCCTAAAGCCCCCGGCTGCGGATGCCGATATAGTGGACAACTATGGGTTTATTTACGATATACGATCTCGAATGGGTTTTTGCGGCGGTGTTCGCCATTCTCTTCGCCTTGGTGGCGTTGCGGGGGCTGGTTATCGTTGTCGGGGCCATATGTATGGATATCGAAATCCGTTTGCGCTACCGCGAACGGGCCGAATTTATTGAAAATTTCTACCGGATATACCATAGCCAGCAGACGCGGATCGAAGAGGATCGGCGCAAGGAGGAAGAGGCCCGGGAGGCCCGGTACGAAACCAGCCTCGTCTGAAGGACGCCCCGCTGGAAACCGCGCGCACCGCCCCGCGTTGCGTATAATTGGGCGTTTAGTGGTTGGCCGGTTCGGGCATGCCGGCGTTTTCGCCTTCCATCTCGCCTGATTCTTCTCCCGCCTCGATCCCTGGAATTTCCTGTTGGGTTGCATAGCCGGAAGGGTGGATTTCTGAATGGCCGATCAACCCCCCTAGGTAGGATGCGCGGGCAATCGGGATTGTGGTGATGACTGACAGAATGACGATCCCCATCATGAGTTTGGGATTAAGCGGTTTCCCTTTTTTCTGGTTCCATAGCTCAATCGCCGCAAGGATCGCGATGACGCCGATTAAAATGCCGGCCACGAGCGCCGCCGTTTCGTGGGTCTCAATCATTGCTTTGAGCACCCCCGGTTTGTGTTCCACCATTTCTTCGGCCGGCTCTCCGGTCAAGTAGGCGAAGATGGTGGCGACGCCAACAACCACATAAGCCCACAGGGCGGCACGTTTCATATGGTTGTCGTTAACGTAAAAGGCATATCCCCCCAGCGCGATGCTGAAAAAAAGTCCCATGACCGGGGCATGGTTGAGAACGAGGTGCATATGTCCCACTTTCGGCTCCTTACATTTTTATTTTTATGATTCAGGCAATAAATAATAGTACAGGCATGGGTACTGATTCTTAAAGAAAAATGGTGCCCCGCAAGTGTTTGCCGCGCGCCGCGGCGGGATGTCACCAGACGATATTGCGGGCTTTGAGCAGCCGTTTCGCCTGTCCGTTGCCGCGCCGCGCGGCCGCTTGGTAGTCCTCCAGCGCCGCGCCGGCATTGCCCAGTTTTTCGTGCGTCTTCGCGCGGCGGAGGTGGGCCTGATGAAATTCCGGTTTTAAATTCAGCGCCCGGTCGAAATCTTTGAGGGCTTTCGGGTAGTCGCCTGTTTGATAGGCGGCGTTGCCGCGCGCCGCGTAGTTTTCAGCGGAGGGGTCGATATTGATGGCGCGGGTCAGGTCGTCCAGGCCGCCGGTTTCGCCAACCCGTATGCGGGCCATCCCGCGTTTCCCCCATGCTTCGGCGTTGTGGGGGTCGAGCGCCAGCGCCCGGTTGAGGTCATCCACGGCGGCACGGTCACTCCCCAGCGCGATGAGCGCCTCGGCGCGCAGGGTCAGCGCTTCCGCGTCATCCGGGGAATTTTCTATAACGTAATTCAAGTCATCCAGCGCGGCTGCATGGCGGCCGTTGGCGATATGGGCCTGTCCGCGGTTGTAGCGGGCGTTTGTATTTTCAGGGCTGATGGCGATGGCGGCATCGTAATCGGCGAAAGCCTTGTCCCACTCTCGCAACTCACTGAAAGCATTGCCTCTATTGTTGTAAGCGAAGTCGTCCAGAGGATCGAGGGCGAGTGCCAAGGTATAATCGTTCACCGCCTCACGGTATTTTCCCAGCATATAGCGGGCTAAGCCACGCCCCACGTAAGCATCTGTATTTACAGGATCAATTTTGAGAGCGCGGTTGAAATCGGTGATGGCGCTTGCGGGGTTGCCCACGTCGCGCAATGTTTCGCCGCGTTGTTGTAAGTATGCGGAATCATTTGGGTTGAGGACGACGGCGTGGTTCATGTCATCGAGGGTTCGTTCGAGCTGGCCGAGCATGTGATAGGCGGCGGCGCGGTCGCTATAAGCTTTTGAATCAGCGGGGTTTTTTACGATAGCGCGGGTGGTTTCCTCGATGATGGCGTAGGGATCGGGCGGAGGCGGAGCATCTTCCTCCATTTCCTGCAAATCCACCGCGCGCGCCAGCGGCGTCAACGGCGTCAAAAACGCCAAAGCCAACAATACGGCGCGCAAAAGTATAAATCGCATTTTTGTATTTTAGCGTATCGGCGGGGCGGAGGCTACTTGATGCCGCGTTCGATGGCGCGGAGAATTTCCAAAGCGATGAATATCCCGATAGCCAGGAGGATGAGGACGACCATCGCGGTTTCTTTCGGGAAGAAGGCGAGCACTCCGGCGGTGATGGCGAGATAGGCGCTGAAGAGGTAGAGCATCATATCGATTTGCGTATCGGAAAGGCCGAGCCGCCGCAGCCGGTGATGGATGTGGCCGCTGTCGCCGCGCATCGGGTTTTGTCCTTTCAGCGCACGGCGGAAAAAAGCGAGCACCGCGTCCAGCAGCGGAATGGCGAGTATCACCATCGGCACGAGGAGGGTGAGGGTGACGGAGCCTTTGCGCCGCTCCATCACCGAGGCGGCCGCCAGCGCGAAGCCGAGGAAGAGCGAGCCGGTGTCCCCCAAAAACAGTTTTGCGGGGGGGAGGTTCATCCTGATGAAACCGAACAGGCATCCCGCCAGCAGCACGGCGAACGAGGCGAGCGTGTTTTCGCCGAAGATGTGCGAGATGGCGAAGAGGGTGATGGCCGAGATCAGCGCGATACCGGCGGCGAGGCCGTCTATGCCGTCGATGAGGTTCATGGCGTTGGTGACGGCGAGAATCCATATCACCAGCGGCACGGCTCCCCACGCGCCGACGGCGACCGCGCTGTGGATCGGACTGGTGATGAAATCGAGCGACTGCCCCCCGGCCATGAA
This sequence comes from Nitrospinota bacterium, assembly GCA_016217735.1. Taxonomy (NCBI): domain Bacteria; kingdom Pseudomonadati; phylum Nitrospinota; species Nitrospinota bacterium. The sequence continues at coordinate 2,950 of JACRGQ010000035.1, read as the reverse complement.
GACCAGCGCCGCCGCGGCCTGCACGGCGATTTTCAGCACCGGTGAAGCCCCTTTGCGGTCGTCGTAGAGGCCCAGCGCGGCGATGATGGCAAGGGCCGCGAAAAGAAAGCCGAGCTGCCCCCGGCCGGCGTTGAAGGCGAGCGGGTTGAACAGGGCCGCGGCTCCCAGCACCGCGAGGAAGGGGATAATGATGGCGATACCCCCGGCGGTGAGCCGCCGTTGCGGGAGCGATTTCTGGTCGAAAAAGCCGTTGCGCTCCAGAAATGCGGGGAGCCGCCCGGCCAGGAACGCCGCGCCCAAAATGCCGATGGCGAAGAGCATGGCGTAGGAAATCCAGAACATCATTTGAAGCCGTCCCGCCGTCAGGAGTTCGTTCATAGCCGCCTCATCGCTTCGGTGACCGTGCCGGAGCGGATGGCGAAGAACTCGCGCAGGTGCGCGTTCAGGTGCCGGTTTCCGCTCAGCAGCGAAACAAGGATGTAGCGCGCCGCGATGAACCAGAAGACCAGCGCCGAAAGTGAGCCGTCCTTGCGGTAGAGGACAAGGTGCGAGCGGGTCATGTGGTAGTGGTAAAAGGCGGATCGCCGGGGCATTTTGGCCACGCAGCGGCCGCCGTGGTGGCGTATCCGCATGAGCGGCGCATAGAGCACCTCGTACCCCGCGCCGCGGATTTTTTTGCAGAGGTCGACGTCTTCAACGTACATAAAGTACTCTTCGCAAAAATTGCCCGCTTTCTTGAGGGCCTCGCGCCGCGCCAGCATGAAGCTGCCGGAGACGGCGTCCACCGGCATCACGGCATCCTCCGGCGCGCCGCCGTAAAAATAGCGGGCGATGCGGGGGTGGCGGGGGAAGAGGCGGATGAGGCCGCTGGCCTTGTAGAAGGCGGAAAGCGGATCGGGATAGCCGCGGCGGCACTGGCGCATGAAGCCGCCGTCGGGGTTTTCCACGCGGCAGCCGATGAGGCCCGCCGCCGGACGCGCGGCCATGAAGGCGACAAGCTTTTCGAGGCCCGGCTCGATGAACTCCATGTCGGGATTGAGCATCAGCACGTATTCACCGCGCGCCACGGCCAGCGCCCGGTTGTTTCCCGCGCCGAATCCCAGGTTTTCGCCGTTTTCGATGATCCGCACGGCGGGGAATTTTTCCCGCAGCATCGCCACCGAGCCGTCGGTTGATGCGTTATCCGAAACGATGATCTCCATGTCCGCCGTTTTTTCATGCCGGTAAAGGCTTTCGAGGCAGAGGCGCAGCGGCTCACGGCCGTTCCAGTTCACGATCACCACGGAGAGGAGGGGGTTTGGGGTATCCATGTGGAGAATATTCTATCCCATTTTATCGGGATAATTTATGGCTTCCGCCGTTCCGGTCATCCTGAGCCGCGGGCGAGGGAGCGGCGGAATAAAATGCGGCGGCGAAATGCAATGGAGCCAGCCGTGTACAAACCGCCGCGAAAAAAGCGGACAGTCCGCAGGACTGTTCCGTCTTTTTAACACAAGCGCCTCTGGTGCGCAGTGTAAAACGCCCTTCAAGGGCGAAGGATCTCTTTCCGGAACAGGAGCATGAACCACGAATAGCACGAAGCGCGCGAATGGGAATTAGAAAAATAGTCTCTGTTCTATTTATTCCTGTTTCCAACTTTCCTGCCATCGGCCCAACGGGCCGACAGGGTTGGCGCTTTTGCGCCAAAGTCACACTGGAAAGTGCGACCTACCGGGGGGAGGGAGGTTGGCGCTTCGCGCCAATGTACACAATATGGCCTATAGGCCACCTCCGGCGCGGATTGAAAATCCTTCCGCGCCTCCCGAATTGTGTACCTACCGGTGGGGACTGACTTATGCGGAGGGCGGCGGGTTTTCATCCGAAGCGAGGGGGAAGTTCAAGACAACCGACGCACCCGCGCCATCGGCGCGGTTTGCGATTGCGAGCGTGCCGTTGTGGTATTCCATTATCAGTTTGGCCATAGTCAGCCCCAGCCCCATCCCGCCGCCGTGGAATTTATAGCGGCCCGTCGAGTGTTTCAGCGAGCTTTCGAGGGAGTAGTAGGGAATAAACACATCCCGCAATTTGTCTTCGGGTATTCCCTCCCCTTCGTCGGCCACTTCAATATGTACCAAACCGCCGCCGGAATATGCCCGGACGCTGATGGTTTTGCCGTCCGGCGTGAATTTGACGGCGTTGGAAAGCACCTCGTCCAGCGCCTGCTTGATCATGCCGCGGTTTCCCATCACGATGGCATGACGCGGGATACCCGCCATGTCCGTTTCAATCCTGATATCCCGCCGCGCGCCTTCGATATTGCTTTGGGTGTTTTCCAGCGCCGCCGCGATGTCGTAGTAGATGAAATCCCTGACCAACGGCTTTTCGGCGCCGGTCCGGGTCATGTCCGAGATCAGGGTGGTGGCGTTGACGATCCGGTCGAACGCCGCCATCGATTCCAGCAGCGCGTTGCGCACATCCCCAATGCGCTCCCCGGACCCGGCGGTTTCGATCTGCTTGAGCATGTTCTCCACAAGATGCAGCTTCGTCAGCGGCGTGCGGAGTTCATGCGCGGTGATATCGGTGAAATAGGCGCGCGATTTTTGCAGGGCCGCTTCGCGGGTAACGTCGCGTTTCACCGCGACGAAGTTCATGATCGCGCCTGATGCGTCCGCGATGGGGGAGATGGTCATCTCTTCGTCATACAGGGAACCATCCTTCCTGCGGTTGACGATACGGTTGCGCCAGACGCGCCCCGCCTTGATGGTTTTCCAAAGCTCTTCGTAGAACGGGCGGTCATGGCGGCCGCTTTTGAGCACGCGCGGGTTCTTTCCTATACACAGCGTCTTAAATAATTGCGCATAGTCTTTTAAGCTGTCCGTTTGGCCTCAGCCATTTATCCAACTGTTTTCCGATAACGACAATCAACTCCTCAAGGCTTTTGAAATACCTGTTATGGGTGCATAGGCGTCGC
>JACRGQ010000034.1 GCA_016217735.1 Nitrospinota bacterium | reverse complement strand
CGCTATGCGCTTCTTGAAATCGCATGAGTAACACCTCCTGCCCGAACATCGTCTTTCTCATAAAACGCCTCCATGGACGTTTTATATAACCGGACAGGTAATGTGCTCCTACACCGGACGGTTAATGTGCTCGCAACACAAAAAAAGCCTCGCAATTGACATCGCACGGTGCGCTGGATACAATCATATTCGCTTAATTTTTCGGGGGTTCTAAAAATCCGGTTTGAAAGAAATTAACAGTAGATTCCCGGCAATGTTCCGGTTTTTTGTCGTTTCCGCCCTGGCCGCCATCCTCTTTGCGCCGGCGGAGGGACACGCCCAAAGTTCGCTCGAAGGGCGCGTCAAGGAATACCGGCTTAAAAACGGCCTCCACCTGATCGTCCTCCAGCGCAGCGGCGCTCCCACCTTTGCGGCCTACATCCGCTTTTTGGTCGGGGGGGTGGACGAACAAACCGGCCAAGCCGGCGTGGCCCACATTTTGGAACATATGCTCTTCAAAGGGAGCAAGCGGATAGGCACCGCCGACTGGAAGAAAGAAGAACCGCTGATAGCCAAAGTGGAAAAGCTGGGGGCCGCGTACGACGCCGAAAAGCTCAAAGGGGCCAAGGCCGACCCGAAAAAACTGGACACGCTGAAAGCCGACTTGCAAAAAGCGCTGGATGCCGAGCGGAAGTTCATCCGCGGAGACGAGATTAGCGAGATATACCAGAGCAACGGCGGCCAGGGATTTAACGCCTTCACCGCGCAGGACACCACCACCTACCTCATAAAACTGCCGGCCAACCGGTTCGAGCTGTGGGCCTGGATGGAGGCCGACCGCCTGAAAGAGCCGGTGCTGCGCGAATACTACGCCGAACGCGACGTGATCATGGAAGAGCGCCGCCGCAGCGTGGACAACAGCCCCGAAGGGACGCTCTACGAAAACTTCCTCGCCGCCGCCTTTACCGCCCACCCCTACCAGACGCCGATCATCGGCTGGGCCAGCGACATCGACTACATGCCGCTCGGCGCGGTGAAAAGCTTCCTCAAGACCTATTACTCGCCCAACAACATGGTGGTCTGCATCGTGGGGGACCTTGACCCGGATTACGTTTACAAAACGGTCGACCGCTACTTCGCCAAAATTCCGCCGCAGGTTATCCCCCCGCGTGTGACCACCGTGGAGCCGCCGCAGATCGGCGAGCGCCGCGTAACCGTCCGGTTCGACGCCAAACCGCAGGCGATCATCGGCTTCCACAAACCGGTGCGCGAAGGCAACATCGACTATGTGTTCGACGTGATCGACTACATCCTGACCCACGGGCGCACCTCGCGCTTCTACAAATCGCTGGTGCTGGAACAGGGCATCGCCGCATCGGTCAGCGGCTGGGAGGGGCCGGGCAGACGGTATCCGAACCTCTATATGCTCCAGGCGGTTCCGCGCGAACCGCATACCCTCGCCGAGATGGAAACGGCGATCTACGCCGAGATGGACCGCCTCAAGACCGTGCCGCTCACCAAGGAAGAACTTGAAAAAGTGATCAACAACGTGGAGGCGGGCTACCTCCGCGGCCTGCAATCGAACAGCGGCATCGCCCACTACATGTCGGAATACGCCGTCATCGAAGGCGACTGGCGCGAGATGGTGCGCTATGTGGACAACATCCGCAAGGTCACGCCGGAAGACGTGATGGCGGCGGCGAATAAATATTTCACGCCGGAAAACCGCACCGTGGCGACGCTGGCGCCGCTCAAAAAGGACGCCGCGCAATGATGCTGAAGAAAGCGCCGGCGATTGCCGCCCTCCTCCTCTGTCTGGCCACCGCCGCCTTCGCCGGGCAAGAAGCCCCGCAACGGCCGGAAGGTCTTGCCTATCCCCCGTTGACCTTCCATCTGCCGAAGACCGTCCGGGTACAGTTGAAAAACGGCATGACGCTGCACCTGCTGGAAGATCACGAACTGCCGCTGGTGAACATACACGCGATGGTCCGCATTGGAAGCGCGTGGGAGCCTGCCGACAAGGCGGGGCTGGCGTCGCTCACCGGCTCGATCTGGCGCGCGGGAGGCGCCGAAGGCCTCTCCCCCGGCGCGCTGGACGAAAAGCTGGAATCCATGGCGGCGGTGCTGGAAACCTCCATCGGATCCGAAAGCGGAACCATCGCCCTGAACGTGATGACCCACAACCTCGATGAGGGGCTGCGGCTGTTTGCCGCGGTCATCCGCGCCCCGGCGTTCGACGAACAGCGGTTCGCCACGCTGAAATCCCAGATGCTCGAAAACATCGCGCGCGAGGAGGATGACCCCGAAACGCTGGTGGACCGCGAATTCCGCCGCCTGCTTTTCGCGGGGCACGCTTTCGGCAACGTGCCGGATACGGCCTCGGTGAAACGGATTGCCCGCGCGGACTGCGCCGGATTTTACCGCCGCCACATCGGCCCTGAAAGCTTCATCGTCGCCATAAACGGCGATTTCAACGCGGACGACATGGTGCGCCGTTTCGAGGCGCTCTTCGAGGGCTTTCCCCCCGCCGCCGCGGCGGTGGGGCCGTTGCCGGAACTCCCCGCGGACATCACCCCCGGCGTGTACCTTTTGAATAAACCCTTGCCGCAGACCGGCATCCGGATGGGACACTTCGGCGTCAGCCGCAAAAGCCCCGATTTCGACGCCGTGCGCGTGATGAACTACGTGGTGGGGGGCGGCGGTTTCGCCAGCCGGATGCTGAAGGAAATCCGCACCGTGCGCGGGCTGGCCTACAGCGTCTATTCCTATTTCGGCATGAGCGACGGCACAAAAGGGGCCTTCATGGCGGGGGGCGAAACCAAAGCGGCCAGCACGCATGAATTCGTTGATACCGCGCGCGCCATCATGCGCGGCGTCGCCGCCGACGGCATCACGGAAGCGGAACTGGCGATGGCGAAAGAGGCGCTTATCAACAGCTTTGTTTTCGCCTTCGACAAAAAAGCCGATGTGGCCCAGCGTTACGCATGGATGGAATATTACGGCATGCCGGATGACTATCTGGAAGGGCTGCGCGGGCGCATCCAGAAAGTGACGATGGCCGACGTGAAACGCGTGGCGCGGCAATACCTCCAGCCGGACCGGATGGTGATCGCGGCGCTGGGCGACGGAAAAATCATCGGGGAACAGTTGGAAAAAATCGGGCGGGTGCAAACCATAGAGCCGGCCAAATGAAGGAGAAAATCCTTCAGGCCGTCCGAAAAATTCTGGCGAGCGGCGACGACCCGCATAAAATAGCGCTGGCCTGCGCCATCGGCTTTTTTGTGGCCTTCTTCCCGGTGCTCGGCGTCCATACCGTTATGGCGCTGGCGCTGGCGTGGCTTTTCCGCGTCAGCCCCGCCATCACCCTTGTTGCGACATTAATCAACAATCCGTGGACCATCGCCCCCATGTACGGCGGCAGTCTCTGGTTCGGCATGCTGGTGACCAACACCGAAATCCACGGCTTCAATATCCATTGGAACGAGCTGAACTGGAGCCTCTTTGTGGAATTGGTGAAGCTGGTCGGCATCCCCTTCGTGATCGGATGCCTCGTGCTGGGCGCGGTTACCGGCGTGGCGGGCTATTTCCTGATCCTCCGCATGGTCATTGTTTACCGGCGCAAAAAAACCGCTGAGGGGCGCGAAGCGCAATAATTATGGATCCTTGGCTGCTGTTCCACCTCGTCCTCCTTTTCATCCTGCTGCTGATGTCCGCCTTTTTTTCGGCGGCGGAGGTGGCCCTCTTTTCGCTTTCCCGCCTGCAGGTGGAAAACCTGCGCGAACACGAAGGAAAAGCGGGCCGCGGCGTCGCCGCCCTGCTGGAAAGGCCCCGCCGCCTGCTGGTGACCATCTACACCGGCAACGAACTGGTGAACGTTTCATTCGCCGCCGTCTCCACCATCGTGGCGTTGCACTTCTTCCAGGAAAGCGGCGTGGCGGTGGCGGTGGGTGCGTCCACGCTGGTGTTGCTCATGTTCGGGGAAATCTCCCCCAAATCCTTCGCCCTGAAATACGCCGAGCGCTACGCCCTCTTCGCCGCCGGCCCGCTTCAGCTTTTCGCCCGCATCATCTTCCCCTTGCAGGCGGCCATCACATGGATCACCAACCGCGCCCTCGGCAGCGCCAGCGAAAAAAGCGGCGAAGGAATCGCCGGCATCACCGAGGACGAGATTAAAACGATGCTCGACCACGGCGAAGACAAAGGGGTTATCGAAGCGCTGGAAAAAGAGATGATCCTCAACGTCTTCGAGCTGGGGGACATCACCGCCATCGACGTGATGACTCCCCGCACCCAGCTTTTCGCCGTCGACATTGGGCTGGGAACCGCCGAGATCGCCCGCCGCGCCATAAACTCGAATTTTTCCCGCATCCCCGTTTACCGCGGCGCCATCGACCATATCGCGGGGATCATCTACACCAAAGACCTGATGAACCCCGCCCTGGCCGCCGCGGAACGCCCCGAAGACCTCCTGCGCGAGGCCTACTTCATCCCCGGCACCAAAAAAGTGGACGAACTGCTGCGCGCGTTCCGCAAAGGCAAAATCCACATGGCGGTGATCCTGGATGAATACGGCGGCGTGGAGGGAATCGTCACGCTGGAGGACATCCTTGAGCGCGTGGTGGGCGAGGAGCGCGCCGCCTCCATGAACGGCGTGAAGCAGGTGGATCAGCGGCATTTTCAGATAGCGGGCCGCATGCCGATGGAAGACTTCAACGAGCACTTCAACGCGGCGTTCGAACACGAAGACATCGAGACCATCGGCGGTTTTGTATTCCACCTCTTCGGGCGGATGCCCCGCTGGGGGGAATCGGTGACGCATGGCCGCTTCACCTTCACCGTGCAGAAGCTCAAGGCGGCCCTCATCTCGCAGTTGCTGGTGACGGTGGCCGATGAACCGCCGCCCGCGGAAGGCGGAGAGGAGGAAGGCAAATGATGGAACTGCCGGTAACGCTCATTCTCGTGACCATCTGCGTGGTGATGGAGGGCTTTTTCTCCGGCACCGAGTTGGCCCTCATTTCGCTCAACCGCCACCGCCTGGCCCACCTGATAGAGCAAAAGGATTCCGCCGCGCTGCTGCTGGAACGCCAGTTCAAAAATCCGGCGAACCTGTACGCGACGACCTCCATCGGCACCAACCTCTTCGTGGTGACCGGCACCGCCATTATGACCGCGTACGTCAGCCGGCTTGATATGATCGACCCCGACCTCTGGACCGTCCTCATCATGTCGCCGGTCACGCTCCTCTTCGGCGAGATTTTCCCCAAGGCGCTGTTCCAGATGTGGGCCGACCGCATCTCTTACCTCGCCGTCTATCCGCTCGCTTTGGCCCAAAAGCTCTTCACCCCCGTCCTTTGGATCACGGCGGGGGGCACCAAGGCGCTGATGCGGATCGCCGGCGTGGAGGAGGGACACGACATCCGCGAAGTGAGTCTGGAGGAAATTCGCCACATCCTCCGCGTCGGCGACAAAAAACTCGACCTGCACCCCGACGAGCAGAAGATGATCAACCGCATCTTCGGACTGCGCAACATCACCGTGGAACAGTGCATGGTGCCGCTGATCCATCTCACCGCCGTGGAGCGCAACGAACCGATGGAAAGCGTGCGGCGCAAATTCGAGGAAACCCGGTTCTCCCGCATGCCGGTCTTCAGCGAAAGGTTTTTTAACATTATCGGCATCGTGAACGCCTTCGACATCCTGCGCTACGGTTCCGCCGCGCGCACCGCCGCCCCCATCACCCGCCCCGCCTTCTACGTCTACAAAAAGAAAAAAGTGGACGACCTCCTTTCCGAGATGCAGCAGACCGGCGTGCAGATGGCCGTGGTGGTGAACGAATACTCCGACGCCATCGGCATCGTCACCCGCGAAGACATGGTGGAGGAAATTTTCGGGGAGATAGAGGACGAATACGACCGCGAGCAGGAATCGCCGCAGGCCCGCGAAACCGCCCCCAACCGCTGGGTTGCCGACGGCACCGCCGAGATCGACCACCTCAACGACCGCTTCGGCCTCAACCTGCCGCTGGGGGACTACGAGACCCTCGCCGGCTACATACTCACCTCGCTGGACCACATTCCGCGCAAAGGCGAAACCGTTACGCTGGAACTTTACTCCTTCCTTATCCGGGAAGCGACCGAGCGCGGCCTCAAGCAGGTGGAGATAACCCGCAATCCGGCGGTGCAGGCGTGAACAGGATCACCAACGCGGAAGCGCTGGCCCTGCTGCAAAGCGGCGATCTCATCGCGCTGGGAAAGCGGGCGGACGAAATGCGCCGCCGTTTCCATCCTGATAACGTCGTTTCCTACATCATTGACCGGAACATCAACTACACCAACATATGCGTCTCCGGCTGCCTCTTCTGCGCTTTTTTCCGCACCGCCAAATCGGACGAGGGATACATCCTCCCCTACGAGGAGATCAAACAAAAAATCCATGAAACAAAAGAACTCGGCGGCATCCAGATTCTGATGCAGGGCGGGTTGCACCCGGCTTGGAAAATCGGCGACTACGAAAACCTCCTGCGCCGGATAAAGGCCGATTTCGACATCCACCTCCACGCCTTCTCCCCGCCGGAAATCCGCCACATCGCCGCGCTAAGCGGCCTTTCAACGGAAGAGACCATCCGCCGCCTGAAAGAAGCCGGGCTTGACAGCATCCCTGGCGGCGGCGCGGAAATACTGGTGGACCGCGTCCGCAACCGGCTCTCCCCCAACAAATGCTCCGCCGCCGAATGGCTGGAGGTGATGCGGACCGCGCACAAGCTCGGCCTCAAAACCACCGCCACCATGATGTTCGGCCACATCGAAACGCTGGAGGAGCGCGTGGAGCATTTGGAAAAATTGAGGGAATTGCAAGACGAAACCGGCGGCTTCACCGCCTTCATCCCTTGGCCCTTCCAGCCGGACAACACCCCGCTGAAAAACAAGGGAATACGAAAGAAAATCGGCGCGCTGGACTACATCCGGACGCTCGCCGTCAGCCGCATCTTCCTCGACAACATCCCGAACATCCAGGCATCGTGGGTGACGCAGGGAAGCAAGGTGGCGCAGATGGCGCTCTTCTTCGGCGCGAACGATATGGGAAGCACCATGATAGAGGAAAACGTGGTTAAGGCCGCGGGCGTTTCGTTCCGCCTTGGTGAAAAGGACATCCGCCGCCTCGTCCGCGACGCAGGCTTCATCCCCCGCCGCCGCGCGCAGGACTACGCGCTGCTTCCCGAACCGGCGGGGGTATAACCGGATGCGGCGGTTCGCGCTGCTGGCCGCCGCGCTGCTCTTCCTCGTGCCAGCCGCTTCGCGCGCGGATCAATACGTTGTCAAAGGCCCGTTCGCCGTGAAAAAGGTCATCGATGGCGATACGCTGGAGTTGGCCAACGGCGAACATATCCGCCTCATCGGAATCGACGCGCCGGAGCTGCACCACCCGGAACTGCCGGTACAGCGATTTTCCCGTGAGGCGGCGGATTTTTTGCTGAAAACGTTGGATGGCCAAAACGTAACGCTGGAAATCATCCCCGGCGATGAGCGCGATCCCTACCACCGCCTGCTCGCCTACGTCTATGCGGGAAAGAAGATGCTGAACGAAGAACTGATCCGCAACGGCTATGCCTTTGCCTATGCCAAGGGGACACACCCGCGGCTGACGCAATTCCTGGGGCTGGAAAATGAGGCCCGCCGCGCGCACCGCGGGCTGTGGGACTATTCCCCGCGCGACGGACGGCTGGCGAACATCATCGAACGCTACGGCGCCTTGAACCCCGAAGGGCGTGATCAGTTTGATGCGGCGCTCGATGGAATAATAGTCCGCTATCCGCTGGAACCAAAAACCGCGCCGCCGCCCTCCCCCGCCGCCGCGATACCGTGGCGGGAGGCGGAGAAGCATGAAGGGAAAACGGTAACCGTCGAGGGACTTATCGCCGCCACCCACAACAGCGGCAAGGCCTGCTTCCTCAACTTCGATAAAGACTACAAGCACACCCTCACACTGGTGATATTTGAAAAAAGATTCGCCGCGTTCCCCAAAAATCCCGAACGCTACTACAAGGGAAAAACGGTGCGGGTGACCGGAACCGCCATCCGCCACGGTGGCCGCCCCGAGATCATCCTTGAACGCCCCGAACAGATAGCCGTTCTCAAATAGCCGGATTTCGCGCAAATTGGGCAAATAGGGCGATGCAATAAATATTAGCCTGCAAGTATGATATTATGCACAATTGGCGAAAAAGTTTTATCGTATTTTTGTGTAACACTTGATATTTTGCGGATATAGGGGACAATGTGGATGGCATTTTTATTGCAACATAATTAAAAGGTTCAATTCGCGAACTAAGGTGAGAGAAACTGCGAGGCTGCATGGGGGTGCTTGTCCGGGCACCCCTTGGCAAACGGCAACGCAGGGCATTAAGCGGGGAGTTTAAGGAACATTCTGCATGGATTATATTGAATAATTTATGGAACAGTTGACAAAAAAATCGGGGGGTATCTCCCCAAAAATCCGCAGAGAGATGCCGCTCGGCAATCAACAAGAATTAACCCGGCGGTTGCGCGAAGCTGAGCGCGCCATGAACATCGCCGCCGTTCTGGCCGCGCCGGATGGAACGCTGGATCAGAGACTCAATCTATGCCTCGCACTGGTTCTGCAGCAATTCGAGGCGGAACGCGGCTCCATCATGCTCATCGACCGCGAGACCCGCGAGTTGGTGGTGCGCGCCTCGATTCCGGGCCGGGTGCTGGGCTACCGCCAACCGCTGGCCGGTAATTCCATCGCCGCGCGGGTCGTTCAGCAGGGGGAAATATTCAACTGTGAGGCAACCGCCAAATGCGGGCTGGCCTCCCTTATTACCCACAAAGATTATAAAAAAGAGGCCTTCATCGTCTATCCCATCGCCTGCAAAGGAGGGGTGTTGGGAGTGTTCAATATCACCGATAAAAAGACGGGCGTTTTCACCGGTGAGGATGAAGAGGCCTTGGGCCGCTTCATCGACCGCATCGCGGCAACCATAGAAAACGCCGAGTTGCACGAACGGCTCATGCTCAACGAACAACGGTTGAACGAAGCGAAGGAATCCTACCATCGGCTCGTTGAGTTGGCCCCCGACCCCATCGTCATCCATGCCGATGGTACCATTCTCTACGCCAACGATGCCTGCGTGCGGATAGTTGGCGGAACCAAAGAGGATATCGCCGCAAACAAGCACCTGCGCGATTACCTGCACCCCGATTCTTTGCCGAAGTTGCGGGAACGCCTCCGGTTGCAAACCACCGAGGCGGAATCGCTTCCCCCGGTGGAATACCAAATGTTCGGCGCGGCCGGCGCACTGCTTACAATTGAGGTCATGTCGTCCCGCGTCGTTTACAACGGCCAAAAAGCGTATCAGGCGATTTTCCGCGACATCAGCCGCCGCAAGGCCGAGGAAGCCGAGTTGCGCCGCGCCAAGGAAGAAGCCGAACAGGCCACCGCGCTGAAAGACTCGTTCGTCTCCCTCGTTTCGCACGACCTCAAAACTCCGGTTGCCCTTATCCTCACCATGCTTCAGGTGGCGCGGAAAAACGCCGACGGCGTCTTGGAAGAACAGGATCGCCTTATGCTGAACCGCGCGCAGGAAAACGCCGAGGCAATGCAGAACATCATCGAACGGCTGCTCGACATCAACCTGCTGCAAACCGGCAAGCTCACCGCGCGCAAACGGTTCTTCGATCTTGCGGCGCTGGTGCATGAGGCCGTGGCGGTGGCCGCCCCGCTGGCGGCGGTCAAAGAAGTAACCATATCCGTGGCAATCCCAACCGGACGCCACATCTACGCCGATCATGAACTGATCTGGCAGGTCATGGAAAACCTGCTTTCCAACGCCCTGAAGTTTTCCCGCCCCGGCGGCACCGTGACGGTGGACGCGCCGAAGGACCGGCAGTATACCTTTGCCGTGGCGGACAACGGCGTTGGCATCAAACAAGAGATGATCCCGATGCTTTTCAGGCCGGATGTGAAAACCACCACCCTCGGCACCGGCGGCGAAAAAGGAACCGGGCTTGGCCTCCCTTTCTGCCATGAAGCAATTACCGCCCACGATGGCACGATCACGGTGGAATCGGAAACGAACAAGGGAACCACCTTCCGCGTCGCCCTGCCGGATACGCGTCCCACAATGCTGGTGGTGGATGCCAATGACGAAGACCGCGCCCTTATCCGCAAGTTTCTCGGCCACCTGGAAGCTCATGTCATTGAAGCGGAGGGGGAAGGGGAAGCGTTGCGCAAGGCGGCGGCGGACAAACCCCACCTCATCGCCGCCGGTATTCACTTTGAAAACAAAAACGGCACAACCCTGCTTGAATCGTTGCGGGATACCCCCGCCACCCGGCTGATACCGGTAATCGCGATGACCACAGACGCCTCCATGGAAAACCGGGAGCGGGCTTTTTCCCTCGGCGCGAAAGACGTTCTCGCCAAACCGCCGCGGGAACAGGATTTCATCCACCGCATCAAGCGCCTCATTTACTGCTAGGCCATTCCGCCCGGTTCGCCGCCCACAGGTGATTTTTCCCCCGGAAATCATTTATACTGGGGCCTGCCCTAATAAAAAAGGAAAAATCCGATGATTAAAGGTTCCATCGTTGCGATAGTTACCCCGTTCGACGGCGGCAAGCCGGACAAGGCCCGCCTCGCCGAACTGGTCGAATGGCATGTGCAATCCGGCACCAACGGCATCGTGCCGTGCGGCTCCACCGGAGAAGCGGCCACGCTCGATTACGAGGAGCATATCCAGGTGATCGAGTGGGCGGTAAAGGCCGCCGAAGGGCGGATGAAAGTGATTGCCGGCACCGGCAGCAACGCCACCGCCGAGGCGATAGAGCTTTCCCGCCGGGCAAAGGATGCGGGGGCCGACGCGTTGCTGCTGGTTTCGCCTTATTACAACAAGCCGACGCAGGAAGGGATTTACCAGCACCAGATGGCGATAGCCGACGCGGTGCGGATACCGCAAATCCTTTATAACGTGCCGGGACGCACCAGCAGCACCATCCTGCCCGAAACGGTGGCGCGGCTGGCGAAGCATTCCAACATCATCGGCATCAAAGAGGCCGCCGGATCGGTGGAGGCGGCCATCGACATTATGGCGATGTGTCCGAAAGAGTTCGCGCTCTACAGCGGCGACGATTTCATCAACTATCCGCTCCTGGCGGTCGGGGCCAGCGGCTCCATTTCCGTGACGGCGAACGTGCTGCCCGAAAAAATGGCGAAGATGCACTCCCTCTTCTTTGAGGGGAAGCTGAAGGAATCGCTCGCCCTGCACTACGAAATGCGGGAGATGAGCAAGGCGATGTTCCTTGAAACGAACCCGGTGCCGGCGAAGACCGCCCTTGCCATGATGGGCAAGATCAAAGAAGGGGTGCGGCTGCCCCTCGTCGGCATGGCCCCCGCCACCCGGCAAAAGCTGGAGGCCGTTTTAAAGTCCTACAAGCTGATCTGAACGATGGGGGCGGCGCCGGCCGCTCCCGCTTTTCCGGAGCGCGCGATGGCCACCAAAAAAAAGATCGCCTGCCCCCATTGCCGGGGGGAAATGGAGACGTGGGCCAACCCGCTCCCCACCGTCGACATCATCATCGAGATGCCCGTGGAAAAAGGGATCATCCTCATCCACCGCCGGAACGAGCCGCGCGCTTGGGCGCTGCCGGGGGGATTTGTCGATTACGGCGAAACCCTGGAACACGCCGCCGAGCGGGAAGCGAAGGAAGAGACCGGCCTGGCGCTGACGAACCTGAAACAGTTCCGCGCCTACAGCGACCCCAAGCGGGACGCGCGCGCCCACACCATCAGCATGGTCTTCACCGCCACGGGGGACGGCCTGCCCGCGGCGGCGGATGATGCCGACGGCATCGGAATATTCAACGAAGACTCCCTCCCCGCCGACATCGCCTTCGACCACCGGCAAATACTGGCCGACTACTTCGCCGTCCGCCGATAACAGGGTGTTGAAAAATTCGGTGTCATGCCGGGCTTGACCCGGCACCCAGACATACTTTCAAAGCTATCATTTCTTGTCATCCTGAGCCGCAGGCGCAGGATATCTTTCCGGAAAGGGATTCTTCGCTGCGCCCAGGATGACCGGAGCGGCGGGGTTAGATGGCCTGCCCGCCGACACGTGGAACGCTTTGGCTTACGCGGCCAACTGATGCGGTGGCCGGAAGCGGCTTTATCTTCGGCTGGCTTGCCGGCGCGGCCGTGGCCGTTTCATCCGCGACCCCAAAACTTTCAAATTCGGGTGGCGTTTTGCCGCGATTCTGAAAATATTTCTGGGCAACCTGCGGAAAGAGCGCCGTCACCATCACATCCTCATCGCTCATATCGGGATAGCGCTGGTGCAGTTTTTCCATTTCCGGTTCCAAAAGATCGGCGGGGCGGCAGGTAATCGGCTCCTCCCCTTTCAAGACCCTCTGCTTGAGCTCTTCGTTCACCGGGCCGGGCAGTTTGCCGTAGCGGCCGCGGAGTATCTCGCGGGTTTCATTCGCGATAACCTTGTACCGTTCGCGGGTAATGACATTGAGCACCGCCTGGGTTCCCACGATTTGCGAGGTGGGAGTCACCAGCGGCAGGAAACCGAGGTCGGCGCGCACGCGGGGAATTTCTTCCATCACTTCGCTCAGCCGGTCCAACGCCTTTTGCTGCTTAAGCTGGCTTTCGAGGTTGCTTATCATTCCGCCGGGTATCTGCGACTTGAGGATGTTCACGTCGACGCCGGTAAAAGAAGACTCAAACTGCGCGTACTTCCGGCGCACGCCGCCGAAATAGCGGCTGATGCCGATCAGCCGGTCGAGGTCGAGACCGGTGTCGTGCTTGGTTCCTTGCAGCATCGCCACCACGGTTTCGGTGGGCGGGTGCGAAGGTCCCTGCGAGAGGGTGCTGGTGGCGCAGTCCAGAATGTCCACCCCGGCCTGGATGGCGCGCACAAAGGTCATATTCGCAAAACCGCTGGTGCAGTGGCTGTGCAGGTGCAACGGAGCTTTTACCCCGCGGCTTTTTATTTCGCTGATGAGGGTGTAGGCCGCCTCGGGGGCCAGCAGACCCGCCATATCCTTGATGCAGATCGTGTCGGAGCCCATCTTCTCCAGTTCCACCGCCAAGTCGACAAACACCGCCGTGCTGTGCAGCGGACTGGTGGTGTAGCTGATGGTTCCCTCCACATGCTTGCCCGCTTTTTTCACCGCTTTGATGGCGGCGGTAAGGTTCCGCATATCGTTGAGCGCGTCGAAAATGCGGAATATGTCGATTCCGGCGTCCGCCGCCAATTCCACGAAGCGGGCCACCACGTCGTCGGCGTAGTGCCGGTAGCCCAGCAGGTTCTGGCCGCGCAGCAGCATCTGGAAGCGGGTGTTCGGCATCTTCTTGCGCAAGAGGCGGACGCGCTCCCACGGGTCTTCATTCAGAAAGCGGATGCAGGCATCGAAGGTGGCGCCGCCCCACATTTCCACCGACCAATAACCGGCCTTGTCCATTTCCTCGGCGATCGGGAGCATATCCACGGTGCGCATCCGGGTCGCCAGCAGCGACTGATGCGCGTCGCGCAAGGCCACTTCTGTTATATAGACTTTCTGTCCGCTCATTGCCCGCTCCTGCTATCCTGGTGAACCGCGCGCGCCAAAGCTCCCGCCGCCGTAAGCGCAAAAAGGGGGGTCTGGGCGCCAATTCCAAGGTTGTACATACCGGGGGGGGATTCTAACAGTTCCGGGGCCGCCGTACAAGAAAACGTTTTTCGCCGCCGTATTTTTTAATATGTGGCCGTCCCCCGCCGGAAAACCGGCGGCTCCGCGAAAAAAAATGTGCGCCGGAGTTTTACCGGCGTTATACTTCCCCCTATGCAAACCATGAAGGCCCGGGCGCGGTGATACGGCAGGCGAAACTCTCCGACACCAAGGATATCCTGCGGCTCATCCGCCACTGGGCAGACAAGGGGAAAATGCTGCACCGCTCGCTCAATGACATCTACGAGCGGATCCGGGATTTCTATGTATATGAAGATGAAAACGGCCGGGTGATCGGCGCCGCCGCGCTGGCCGTGGTGTGGGAAGACATCGCCGAAGTCCGCTCGCTGGTGGTGGAGGAAAGCGAACAGAAAAAAGGGGTCGGCGGCCAACTGGTGGAAAAATGCGTGGCCACCGCGCGGGAGATCGGCGTCAAGGAGCTGTTCGCCCTCACCTACGTGCCGGGGTTCTTCAAGCGGCTCGGGTTCAAGGAAATCGACAAACAGACCCTCCCGCACAAAATATGGTCCGACTGCGTCCGGTGCCACAAGTTTCCGGACTGCGACGAATCCGCCGTTTCCATCGCGCTGACGCCGAACGGCGAGGGCTGAAACCGGCTTATTTGCGCTGATATACGGTGGTGGCGTTGCGCCCCGCCGTCTTCGATTCGTAAAGCGCGTCGTCGGCGCATTTGATCATTTCACGCGCGGTATCGGCGTCGGCCGGGTATTCGGCGAGGCCTATGCTGAAGGTGACCTGATAGCTGCTTCCCTCGTGGGGCAGCGCCGTTTCGGCGAATTTTTTGCGCAGGCGGTCCACCAAATGGAAAGCGCTCTCCTTCTGCGTGTCGGGCAGAAGAATGACGAACTCCTCCCCGCCGTAACGGCAGGAGAAGTCCGAATCGCGCAAGCCCGCTTTCAGGAATTTGCCCAAGTGGATAAGCACCTGGTCTCCCACCAAGTGCCCGAACTTGTCGTTAAAATCCTTGAAGAAGTCGATATCCAGCATCGCCACGCAAAAATTCTTTTTATAACGGTGGGAATGCGAAACCATCTCGCTCAGTTTTTTATCGAAATAGCGGCGGTTATTCAGGCCGGTGAGCGAATCGGTGTACGCCTCCATCCGGTAGCGCGACGCGCGCATGAGCATCGCGGTCACGCGCATCACCAGTTCGTTCGGATCGAACGGTTTGGTGATGTAGTCGTCCGCGCCGTCCTGAAATCCGCTCATCTTGTCCTGAATGCCGCCGCGGGCGGAGAGGAAGATGAACGGGATATTGCTGGTGCGGCTGTTCTTGCGCACCTCCTGGCAGAACTGGAAGCCGTCCATCTCCGGCATCATGATGTCGGAAATGATCAAATCCACTTCGCTCGCTTCCACGGCGGCCAGCCCCTCTTTGCCGTTGGAGCCGGTCGTCACCTCGAAGCCGGACCGTAAAAGGATCGTCCGGATCAGGTTGAGCATCTGGGGGCTGTCTTCCACCACCAGAATGCGCGAGTTGGTCATAACAGTCATAGGGGGAAATTCTACCTCAAATTCCGGTACCGCAGGCTCCCTTTTTTATTTACTTTTTTGCGCTTTTACAATAGCTTTTAACGATTATGAATATGCCGAAGCTCTTGCACAAAATCGCCCCTTCGCTGAAGGAAGCATTGAAGGAGGATGCTTACAATAACGATATTACCACATCGGCCTGCGTAACAATGAGCCAGGCCGGCACGGCGGTGGTTATCGCCAAGCAGGATATGACGCTGGCCGGGCTGCCGGTCTTTGCCGCCGTCATGCGGCTGGTGGACCGGAATATCGGGGTGACGCCGCGCTATAAGGACGGTCAAACCGTCAAAAAAGGGAGCGTGATTGTCTCGCTCCGGGGGAAAAGCGCCGCCATCCTCCGGGCCGAACGGGTGGCGCTCAACTATCTGCAACGGCTCTGCGGCATCGCCACGCTCACCGCCCGCTTCGCACGGGAGGCCAAGGGGACAAAAGCCGTCATCCTCGACACCCGCAAAACCACCCCCGGCCTGCGGCTGCTGGAAAAATATGCGGTGCGGTGCGGCGGCGGCCAAAACCACCGGATGGATCTCGCCCATATGCCGCTGATAAAGGAGAACCACATCCGCGCGGCGGGCGGCATCGCCAACGCGGTGGCGCGGGTGAAACGGCTGGGCAAACGACCGGTGATACTTGAAGTAACCAACCGGGCCGAAGTGCTGCGGGGGCTGCGCGCCGGGGCCGACATCCTGCTGCTGGACAACATGACCCCCGCGCGGGTGCGCGCGATGGTGAAGCTCATCGGCGGCAGGGCTCTGGTGGAAGTTTCCGGCGGCGTGAATCTAAAGACGGTGAAACGCTTCGCCCGGGCGGGGGCCGACCGGATATCGGTGGGCGCCCTCACGCACTCCGCCACGGCGGCGGATATCTCGCTTCTATTCCGCGACTGATTTCAGCAGCGCCGCTTCCAACGCCGCATCCGGCTTTTCCCGATACTGTGGCAGCGGCGCGATATTAAACGCCGGCATATCCCCCAATGCTTCGGCGGCGGCCGTCAGGTTGCGGCATCCACGGATGACCGCCCCGCGCGAATCGAGGTTGAAAAACCGCGTCCGGGGAGCGGCGGCGATAAGTTCGTTGAAGGTCTGGAGATAGCCGCGCAGGTTGGCGGCGGTATCCCCCTCCCCTCCTCCTTCCAACGAAACCGTAAGCGGCGGCGCGAAACCAAACGCCGCATCCAGCATCCCCTGCTCCCCGGCGGCGGCCAGCGGCGTTTCACTGGCATATTGGGCAAGGGTGTCGCGGTTGTACGGCATCCCTTGGGAAAAAGCGAAATCCTGCCCCGTAAAAAAAAGCGGCCCCGCGCCGGCCCGCAACAGCATATCAAGCGCCAGGCACGATACCGATCCCCCGGCGCCGGAACTCCCCCGGCCCGGCAGCAACGGCTCCGCCCCGGCAAAAAGCGTATGCCTCTCTTGCAACATCAAATAACGCCGCCCCCGGTACATCGCCACCACCGCCGGATGGGTGGTGGGAATGAAAATCAGCGGTGCATCCGGCATCCCCCCGGCGAAATGGAAAACCGACATCGGCTGCGGGTCGGCCGAGATGACGGCGTGACAGCGGATGCCGTTGCGGGCCAAAACCCCCGCGGCGGTATCCACGGCGATAACGTGCGCGCGGTTCCGCAGCCGGTCGAGATGGCGCAGGGCGCGGTCCAACGATGGCCCGGCCCCCGCCACCACCGCCGGTTTTCCGGCAAAAACGGAAAAAAGCGACGCCACGCCGGGACTGGCGGCGATGGCCGGAATGTTCGCGGCGATATTGCGCCGCTCCTGTTCGCGGAAAAATGCGGAAAACCGCCGCTCCGATTGTATGGTCTCCAAAATGTTTCGCAGGTTGCCGAAAGATTGCGGAAGGATGCGGAATGATGGCTGGTGAATGAGGATTTCGTATCCTTCCCCCGCGGCAAGCAATCCCGCCAGCCGGGCCACGACCGCCGCTTCGGTATCGGCGGCGATCAGCGTGAGGCGCGGATCCCTCAGTAACGCGGCAAGATCGCGGCCATGCAACGCGGCGCCCACCAGCGGCAGGCTCGCCTCCACCACCACCAGCTTTTGCAGCGCGGTGGATGCCAGCAACGCCTCAAGGTGATAGCCGAGGCCGAAGCCGTACACCATCACGCGGGGCATGCCTTCGGCGGCGGCGGCGAATTTTTTTCCTTCCGCGCGCGGATCCACGGCGGAGGCCACCGCCACGCCGTTGATCTTTAGCGTGGGATCGCCCGACGCGGCCGTTTCAAGCGTCGGCGGGGGCAATAGTTCAACCGCGCGTAAAACATCCGCCGGAAGGAAAGGGCTGTTGCTCTTGAAGAAATTCATTGGGTTAAAGGATTTTTGCACGCCGCGCGGCGCAACGTCAATGCCCCCCTCCATGACGGCGCGCCATTTTTTTTAGTGCGCCGTTTCCCCGCCCATCCCCCGGTGAAAACCGGTACAATGGGTTATCTATACAACACATAACGGCACGGCAGATGGAAAACGCGCTACAGGTAGAAAACCTCACCAAAAGTTACGACGGGCACAACGCCGTCAATGGAATTTCCTTCGCCATCGGTGAAGGGGAATTCGTCGGCCTGCTGGGGCCGAACGGCGCGGGCAAAACCACCACCATCAAAACGCTCACCGGCCTGGTGAAACCAACCGGCGGAAGCTTCCGGTATTTTGGCAGCGATTTTATCGAACGCCACCACGAAGCTAAAAGGTTCATCGGCGTGGTGCCGCAGCATAACAACCTCGACCGCGATCTCACCGCCCGCGAAAATCTCCAGATGCACGCCATCCTTTATGGCATTCCCAAAAACGCGCGCGCGGCGAAAATCGGCGAAGCGCTGGAATTCGCCGGCCTCGCGGAGCAGCGCGATAAACAGGTCAAAACGTTTTCCGGCGGCATGATGCGCCGCCTCGTCATCGTCCGCGCCCTGCTGCACGGCCCGCGCATCCTTTTCCTCGACGAGCCGACATCCGGCCTCGACCCGCAGATGCGCCGCAACCTCTGGGATTTCATAGTGAAGATAAACCAGGCCAAGCGGATGGCCATCCTCATGACCACGCATTACATCGAAGAGGCGGAACGCCTCTGCCGCCGGGTGCTGTTCATCAACAGCGGCCTGATCGTTGCCGAAGGGGAACCGCAGGCGCTGAAGCGGGAGGTGGGACATTATGCGCTGGAAATTTTCAGGGAAGACGGCATCGACGAGCAATTCTTCATGACCAAGGAAGCGGCGCTGGACGCCATCCGCGGCCAACACCACCCCTGCAAAGTGCGGGAAGCGACGCTGGAAGACGTCTTCCTCAAGCTCACCGGCAGGAGGATCAATGTTTAACGGCATCCACGCGGCGCTCTACCGCGAGATCACCGTCTACCGTAAACGGGCAGGCCGCCAGTTGCTCGCCTCGTCCGTGTCGCCGCTGCTGTTCCTCATCGCCTTCGGCTGGGGGTTCGGGCGCGACGTATCGGTGGGCGGCCTTTCGTACATGCAGTTCCTCATTCCCGGCCTTATCGCCATGAACGCGCTGAACCAGAGCTATGGCATAGCGCAGGAGATCAACATCGCCCGTTTCTACCTGCATGTCTTCGACCAATTCCTGACCGCGCCGGTAACTCCCGCGCAAATCGTGCTGGGCGAAGCCCTGTACGGCGTCATCAAGGCGCTGATCGCCACCCTCGTCATTTTCATCTATGCGCTGCTCTTCGGCGTAACGCTTTCCCCCACCCCCGCGTTCGCGCTGGCGCTGCTGCTGCACGCCTTCTGCTTCTCCTTCTTCGGCGTTTTCGCCGCGATGGCGGTGCGCGACCACAGCCAACAAAACAACATCAACACGTTCCTCATCACGCCGATGGTTTTTTTCTGCGGCACCTTTTTCCCCGTGGACAAGCTGCCGGCGGGCTTCAGTTACCTCGTCGCGGCGTTCCCCCTCACCTACTCCACCAAGTTGATCCGCGCCACGCTCACCGGCGGCGCGGTGAACTGGTTTCACATGGGGCTGCTGGCCGCTTTCACAGCCATCGCCTACCTGCTGGCGCTGGAAGCGGTAAAACGCGTGGAGGATTGACCCGTTCAGTTCTTTCGATTATGAGGGTAATAGGCGATAATATCCGGCAGGAGGGATAATTAATGGCGATTCTATTGGAAGTCATCGAGTGGCCGGATCCACAACCGGACGAAATGATCAACCGCTTTCCGCCGCACGGCTCGGCGGACATCAAGCTGGGGGCGCAACTCATCGTGCGCGAATCGCAGTCGGCGGTTTTTTACCGCGACGGCAAGGCTTGCGATAATTTTGGGCCTGGCCGCCACACGCTGGCCACCTTCAACCTGCCGATCATCACCAAGCTTTTTTCCGCCCCGTGGGCCTTTGAAAGCATCTTCAAGGCGGAGGTCTACTTCATCAACCACAAATCCTTCATCAACCTGAAATGGGGAACGCGCGAGCCGGTCGCCTTCCGCGACAAAGAGCTGGGGCTTATCCGCCTGCGCGCGTTCGGCGCGTACAGCTGCAAAATCACCGAGCCGATGCTTTTCATCAACCAGCTTGTGGGCCGCGAGGCGAAATACACCACCCCGCAGATTGAAGATTACCTGCGCGAAATCATAGTCAGCCGCGTCAACGACCTTTTCGGGGAGACGCTCGACACCATCCTGAACCTCCCCTCCCGCTACGAAGCCTTCGCCGCGCAACTCAGCACGCGGCTGCAAAAGGAATTCGGCAAATTCGGCATCGAACTGCTCGACTTCTACATCAACTCCATCACGCCGCCGGACGAAGTGCAAAAGATGATAGACGAGCGCGGCGGCATGGCGGCGGTAAAGGATTTGGACCAGTTCCTGAAATTCAAGCTGGCAAAATCTCTGGAAGCGGGCGGCGCGGGCCAGGAAGGCGCGGGCATGGGCGTGGGGATGGGCGTGGGGATGATGATGCCCGGCTTTATGAGCAAAGCCTTCATGCCGGATCAGCAGAACCTGCAAAACTCCGGCGTGAAAACGGTGCAATGCCCCGAATGTCTGTCGCACACCCCCGAGAGCAGCCGCTTCTGCTACAAGTGCGGCCACCAGATGAGCCCGATGAACAGTTGCCCCAACTGCGGCAAAGTGATTCCGGTACACGCGAAATTCTGCATGGAGTGCGGCTTTGACCTCCATGCGAAGACCGTCTGCGCCAAGTGCAAAACACCGCTTCCCCCCGCCACCCGTTTCTGCACCAACTGCGGGGAGAAAACGGGCTGACGCCGCGTGGCTTTCTACATATCGGCGCGCTGCCCCGAGTGCGGCGCTCCCGCCCGCCATCCGGAAGGGGCGTTGACGTTTAAATGCCCCTTTTGCGCCAGCGTCCTGCGGGTGAAAGACGAAGGAACATTTCTCAAGTACATCATCCCCGCGCGCGTATCCCCCGCCGAAGCGCCGCTGGCGGTGAAACGGGCGATGCAGGCGGGAAAAGTGGGCGGCCTGCGCACGGTGCGCAGGATCATCACGTTCCACAAACCGTTCTGGTACTGCAAGGGGATGCTTTTCTTCGCCTTCGCGGACGAGCGAATGGACGTATCATCGGCGCCATTGACAACAGATGAAAACAACCCTCCCCCGCAACATGCATTCACCAACGCCATCCGCGCCGCCGCCCGCGCCGCGGACGTGATAGCCAAAACATGGAGCCACACCTTCGCCGCGAACCCCGCGCTGGCCGTCCCGCTACGCACCCTCGGCATCCAGGCCGAAGTGCTGACGCTGGAACCCTACGACAGTGAACAGTACAAAGAAACGCTCGTGGCCCCCATCACGCTGGACCGGGCGGCGGCTGAAAAAATGGCCATGGACGCGGCGCTGAACAACATGAACATGGACCGGAAGCGTTACTCGTACTCCAGCCTCAATTTCATCGGCGAAAAATATTTCATCATTTACTACCCGGTGCTGGCGGCCATCTGCGAAGGGGATGGCGGATTCATAACCGTACTACTGGACGGCATCAACAAAAACTTTATCGCCGCCACGCCGGGAAAAGAAATCATCGACGAAACCGGCGCGTGGGAACATGCGGCGGCCCGTTTCAGCATCATCACCCACCGCTGCCCCAATTGCGGGCACGATCTGGAGCCGGGCGGCTTTGACATCGTTTTTTATTGCCGCTCCTGTTTCAGCCTCTGGCTGCTGGAAGGCGGCGACTACCGCCGCCTCCCCAAAAAAGCGCTGAAAAGCACGCTAGCCCAAGGAACCGTCTATATCCCCTTCTGGCGCTTTACGCTGGAATTGGACAACAGCGTTTCAGGCGAGCGGTTCAGCACTGTGGGCGAACTGGCGAAGCTGGTGAAAGGGGGCGACCTCTACCTGCGCGGCATCCCCCCCGAAAACCCGATCGTTTTCCACCTGCCGGCGCTTACCACTTCAAACGCCACCGCGGCGCTCAAGCTGGCGGCCCGCATATGCGGCGCGCAAAAGGAAATGCCCTTCGACGACGTGGAGGAATTTCCCCATGCCACGTTTCAGGGGGCATCTCTGCCGCTTGATGAAGCGCGGCAAATGCTGCCGGTGGTGGCCTTCTCGGTCATCGGGCGCACCGACCGGAAGACGGTCGACTTCTACAATTCAATGACGGTGCGCGATACATCGGCCGATCTGGTCTGGTACCCCTTCGAAGAAAAGGGAACGATGCTGATCGATCAATTTCTGGGGTTCAACATTTCCAAGCGGGGAATGAGCGCGGAGGTTTACTGAGCCGTGGGCGGCCCCGCATTGATGGCGTCGAGCACGTCGGCGATCAACTCGCGGTCTTTTTTAAAAACCTCTTTCGTCTTTTTGATGGTGTGGTAATACGAAATGGCGGTCGCCAGCGCAAAGAAGAGATGGAAATTTTTGTTCGCTTTTCCCATATGCACGGCCCCGCCCAGCACCGTCATTGCGATGAGCAGCGTAATGGTCGTCATGCAAAAGGGAAAGAGCGCTTTTTTGAACGGCTTGGTGCGCTGAAAATATTCCGCCGGGAGCCCCTTCCCCATCACCGCCTCCTTGATGCCGGCGCCGGTCACGACAAGGTAGAACATCACGGCCACCAGCGCGAAAAGACCGATCACGGCCGCGGCGAGTCCCAACGGAATATGGTAGTACAACATCTCCGGAAAAACCGGCACGAAAAAGCCGAACACAATCGCGGCAACGGTCAACAACGCCGCAAACGTGTTGAGGTGGACAAAGAGCGACGCGATCCGCGTGGCGGGAAGCTTGCGCCCGGCGCTATCCGCCATATCCGCCGTTGCCGGTGCCGTCATTTTTCCCGCGTGACCCGTTTTTGGGCGGCTACGATGCGCAAAACCCGTTGCTTGATCAGGGCGGCCAACCGCGCCTCCCCCCGCACGCCGAAGTCGGCGGCCAGGGCTTTGCTGGGCATGGTGGCGCGGGCCATTTCGCCATGCCCTCCGGCGCTCCCCAAATGCCCGAACGCGCGCCGCATGGTTTCCCCCGCGTCGATGCGCGGGTTGAGCGCGCGGGCCGAAAAGGTGGTGAGCCGCCCGAAGTTCCCCCAGACCAGCGCGAACCCCGCGTCGCCGATCTGGAGCACGAAATCGGCCAGGCGCGGGACAAGGTCCTCCTTATGCACCCTGCCAAGGGAAACAAACAGCGCGCCGCGCTCGATATGGTGGTGTTTCAGGGCGCGAATAAACACATCCACCTCCTGCGTTTTGAGGCACGGGCGTTCCATCAGTGAAATCATCCGGTGATCCGCCAGCGGCCAAAGCGCGCCGAACGCCCGGAAATCCTCCGGCGAAACGCCGCGCCCGAACAGCAGCGTATCGGTCTTTACGGCGTAATAGAGCGCGGTGGCGAGCCGGGCGTTGACCTTGAGCCCGGCGGCATCGAGATATTCGGTCATCATGCTGCTGGTGGCGCCGTAGTCCGGCTGGATATCGACGTACGGCACGTCATACAGTTCCGCCTGCGGGTGGTGGTCGATGACGATGCGGACGTTGCCGGCGGGCCGCTTAAAATAGGCTGGCTGCACGTCAACCAGGGCGACCTGCGGCGCGCGCCGGAGCGCGGCGGAGGTGACGGTCTTAACCTTGATGCCGAGCAGCGATATCATGCTGACGTTCTCGTTGCGCGACACCCCTTTGAACGTGACAATGGGGGTATTGCGGCGGCTGCGCCCCAGCAAATGGGTAAGCGCCAGGGCGCTGCCGATGGCGTCCGGGTCGGGATCGTTTTGCGTGAGTATCCAGAGCGGCCGTCCCGGATCGACGCACCGCCGCATCAGGACGACCCGCTTGCGCAGTTCCAGCAGTTTCCACCGCTGCATCACGGCGGGACGGAAAAGATCAGCGCCGCCGATGATCGCCACATCCGGCATCGCCGCGAGGCGTTCCCGCTCCGCTTTGGGCATGGCGGCGGCCTCGACCACGAGTATTGGCGCGGCCGGCAAGGCGGTACGCACCTTTTTCAGCGCATCGGCGGCGCCGCGCGCAACGCAGATCACCACACGCTCGGTCCCCCGGGGACGCATCGTCTTTAACGCCGCGAAGCGGTGCAGGGCGCACCGCCCACGGGGGAGCGCCTTCTTGAAGCCGGCGATGGGGCGGTTGCCGTGGACAAAAACCGTAACGTCGTCCTTTTCGCCGGCCACGCCCGCAAGCGTGGCGGCCAAGGCGTTACTGTCGGTGATGATGATGTGACGCAATAAGAATTCCCCCGCTCCGGCCGCGCTATGGTCAGCCGGTGGTGGAAACGTACATCCCTTTGGACTGTTCCCTGATGCCCTGAACCACCTTGCCCCCCTGCTGGCGCACAAGCCCCACGGTTTCTTTCACTGTGGTGCTGGTGGGATCGGCATGGGGACGGCCCTTTCCGGCCTCCAGGCGCTGGCTGTTCTCGAAGGTTACCTTGGTGACGCCGGCGGCCTGTTTGCCGCGGTTATGCCCCTCATTGCTGCTGGTGACATTGGGAATAATGGGGTGGATGAGCTTCCCCTGTATAGTTGCATCGACGATTGTAGGCATCGCGCCCCCTTTCGTACTCATATTACTCCCGCCGCCCAGCCTTGTAAAGCGGCTCAGCCATTGTAGTCCATCACGGTCACTTCGTACTCCTCGTCCGGCATTTCCTTGATAACCCGTATTTTGAATTTGAACTGCCGTTCGCTCTCAAGGCGTTCCAGATAGTCGTTTTCCTCCTCGTACAAGGCGGCGGCTATGCGGGGCGGCACTTCCAGCAGGATTTTCTTGGCGTTCGGCTTCTTGCGCGTGGCGCGCTCGATCTCGCGGAAAATTTCGTAGCAGACCGTTTTGGGGCTTTTCATCAGCCCCTTTCCTTCGCAGTGCGGGCAGGGCTGGCAAAGAACTTTGGCCAAGCTTTCCCGTGTCCGCTTGCGGGTCATTTCCACCAACCCCAGCTCGGATACCCGCATGATGTTCGTGCGGCTCCGGTCGGTCTTCAGCGCCTGTTCGAGGGTCTTGTAAACTTTCTCCTTGCTCGGCTCCTTCTCCATGTCGATGAAATCGATGATGATGATTCCG
This sequence comes from Nitrospinota bacterium, assembly GCA_016217735.1. Classification (NCBI taxonomy): domain Bacteria; kingdom Pseudomonadati; phylum Nitrospinota; species Nitrospinota bacterium. The sequence goes on along the minus strand of JACRGQ010000034.1, from coordinate 2,040 downwards.
CCAAGGTTGCGCAGCTTGAGCTGGTAAACTATTTCTTTCACCGCTTCCAGATTGGTTTTCAGAATGGTCTCTTCCTGGTTGCGTTTGCCGACAAATTTGCCGGTATTCACGTCGATGGTGGTGAGCGCCTCGGTCTGGTCGATGACGATATACCCCCCCGACTTGAGCCAAACCTTGCGCCCGAGCGCGCGCTCTATCTCAAGCTCCAGCCCGTACCCCTCGAAAATCGGTTCCCCCCCGCGGTACAGTTCTATCGCCGCGTGGGCCTCGCCGATGACGGTGTTCATGAATTCCACGCTGCGCTGGAAATCTTCCGGCGAATCGATAACAACCCGGTCCACCTCGCGCCCGCAGAGATCGCGCAACGAGCGGAGCACGATATCGAGGTCGCGGTGGATGAGCGAGGGGGCCTTCGCCCGCTCGTTCTTCGCCTGAATTGTTTCCCACATGCGGGAGAGGAAATCGATGTCGCGCTTGAGTTCTTCCCGCGTCACCCCTTCGGCCGCGGTGCGGACGATGAATCCGTGGGCGGGGCTCCGCAGCTCATCCACCAGCCTCTTCAGGCGCTCGCGCTCGGCCTGGTCTTCTATGCGGCGCGATACGCCGATCTGCGCCGCCAGCGGCATGAAAACAAGGTAGCGCCCCGGCAGGGTGATAAATGAGCTGATCCGGGTTCCCTTGGTGCCGATGGGGTCTTTCACCACCTGCACCATGATCTCCTGCCCCTCTTGCAGAATGTCCTCGATGGGCGGGGTTTCCTTCGGGGCGGCAATATGGTTCGGCAGTTCCTCCAGCAGCGAATCGTTTCCTTCATGCCCGTCGGGCGATTTGCCGAAATCGGGGACAATGCCGTACTCCGTGAGGTTGATGTCGCTCTTGTGGAGAAAGCCGGATTTTTCCAGCCCCACATCGACGAACGCCACCTGCATCCCCGGCAGCACCTTGGTCACGCGGCCGCGATAGATGTTCCCCGCGATCCCTTTTTCCTTGGTTCGCTCGATGTAGATTTCGCTGATGCTGCGGTTTTCCAGAAGCGCCACGCGGGTTTCATACGGCTCCACATTGATGATTATCTCGGAGCCCATTCATCCCCCCTTGGTCCGCCGGAAAACGTTGATATAACAGGCCCGCCGCTTTGGCTTGCTTTACGCGGGCCACGCGCTTAGAATTATACATATGTTTGGATTAGGTTTCAGCGAGTTATTGCTTATCTTTCTTATTGTCTTTATTTTGTTTGGCGCCAACAAGTTGCCCCAACTGGGAGCCGGCATGGGTCAGGCCATCCGCAACTTCACCAAAGCCATGAAAGGTGATGACGGAAAAGACGACAAGAAGGACGCGGCGGAATCCAACACCCACAAACCCGTCTGACGGCGTTTTAGGGGTATGTGGCCAGCCTCCCGCGAGACGGGAGGGTTGTTTTCAAACCGGGAGGAAAAGCCTGATGTTCGGAATCGGCGCGCCGGAAATGGCCCTCATCGCCGTGCTTGCCCTCATCTTCATCGGCCCGGCAAAGCTCCCCGAAGTGGCCCGCACCCTCGGCCGCACGTATAAGGAATTCCAGAAAGCCCTGGATGGCCTGAAAGAGGAAATCGCCGCCCCCGCGCGGGAAGCGAAACTGCACATGGAAAAATCGCTGGAGGAAGATGAAATCCGCAAGATAAAGGCGGAGATCATGGAAGCGAAAACCACCGTGGAAACATTCAAACGCAAACCGCTGGATGCCATCACCCCCGAAGAGGCCAAGCCGGACGCCCACCGCTCCGGACAACTCAACTGACCCGCGCCACCCACCTCCAAGTGGGTACATGATAAATCATGTACCTCGGCCCAAGGGGCCGACTCTGTTTGGCGCGTTGCGCCAATGTACACGTTAAAACGTGTACCCACCTGGAAAAGTTTAAAATTCCTTGAAATCGTCGTCGTCGAACGGGATGACCTCTTCGGCCTTCACCGACTTCGGCCCTTTCGATGCTTGAGCCGGGGCCGGAGCCGCCTTGCGCGGCGCGGGAAGCCCCTTCGGCTTCGCCATCGGCTTCG
>JACRGQ010000033.1 GCA_016217735.1 Nitrospinota bacterium | reverse complement strand
TGATAATGCACCCCGGCCCGATAAACCGGGGGGTGGAGATAGCCTCCGACGTGGCGGACGGCCCCTACAGCCTCATCCTTTCGCAGGTCACGCACGGCGTGGCGATGCGGATGGCGGTGCTTTATCTTTTGTGCGGAGGAGCCGAATCGTGAGCGGCGCGATATTGATACAAAACGGCCGCGTGATAGACCCGTCGCGCGGCATCGACGGCGTGCAGGACGTGCTGGTGAAAGACGGCGTCATCGCCGCCCTTGGCAAAAACCTCGCGGCCGGCGGCGCGAAGGTCATCGACGCGAAGGGGCTGGTGGTCTCCCCCGGGTTCATCGATCTGCACGTCCATCTGCGCGAGCCGGGCTTTGAGTATAAAGAGACCATCGCCACCGGCGCGATGGCCGCGGCGGCCGGCGGGTTCACCGCCGTCTGCTGCATGGCGAACACCAAGCCGGTGAACGACAACGCTTCCGTTACCCGCTTCATACTGGAAAAAGCGGCCGCCGCTGGCGGCGCGCGCGTGTATCCCATCGGCGCCATCACCAAGGGGCTTAAAGGGGAAGAGCTGGCCGAGATAGGCGAGATGAAAAAGGCCGGCGTGGTGGCGCTTTCCGACGACGGGCGGTGCGTGATGGACGCCCGCGTGCTGCGGCACGCGATGGATTACGCCGCGATGTTCGGCCTCACCATCGTGGAGCACTGCGAGGACGAGCACCTCGTCAAGGGGGGCGTGATGAACGAGGGGGAGACCAGCGCCCGCCTCGGCATCAAGGGGATGCCCGCCATCGCCGAAGACGTCATCGCCCGGCGCGACATCGATATCGCCGCGTACCTGAAGCGCCCCGTCCACATAGCGCACATCAGCACGCGCGGCGCGGTGGAAAGCGTCCGCGCCGCCAAAGCGGCGGGCACCGCCGTCACCTGCGAGGCGGCCCCGCACCATTTCACCCTCACCGAAAAGAGCCTCGAAAGTTTCGACGCCAATTACAAGATGAACCCGCCGTTGCGGACCGCCGATGACGTGGCCGCGGTGAAAGAGGGGCTGCGCGACGGAACCATCGATTGCATCGCCACCGATCACGCCCCGCACGCCAAATGGGAAAAAGAGCTGGAGATAGACCAGGCCCCGTACGGCATCGTGGGGCTGGAAACCGCGCTGGGGCTTTCGATGGCGCTGGTGCGGGAAGGGGTGTTTGGCCTGCCGCGCCTGGTGGAGCTGCTCTCCGCCAACCCGGCGAAGATATTCAACCTGCCGGGGGGAACGCTGAAAGAGGGCGCGCCCGCCGACATCTGTCTCTTCGACCCCGAAAAAAAGTGGACCGTCGATCCCGCCGGATTTTTGAGTTTGGGCAAAAACACCCCCTTCGCCGGGAAGGAGCTTTCTGGAAAAAATTGCCTTACCATCGTCGGGGGACGAATCGTGTATAATCCGTCGGATTTATGAAGGCAACACTTGTTCTTGAAGACGGCAGGGCGTTCACGGGCCGCCCGTTCGGCGCCCCCGGGGAGGCCGTCGGCGAGGTGGTGTTCAACACCGGCTTGAGCGGGTATCAGGAAATCCTGACCGACCCCTCCTATACCGGACAGCTCGTCACCATGACCTATCCGCTCATCGGCAACTACGGCATTACGCCCGAAGACGAAGAGTCGGGCAAGATACAGGCCGCCGGTTTTATCGTGAAAGAGCCAAGCCGCATCGTGAGCAACTTCCGCGCCGCGAAGCCGCTGGAGCAGTACCTGAAAGAACAGAACATCACCGGCATACGCGGCATCGATACCCGCGCCCTCACCCGCCACCTCCGCAGCCGCGGCGCGATGCGCGGCGTCATCAGCACGCTGACCGATAATGTGGACGCCCTCATTGCCAAGGCGCGCGCCCACGAGAGCATGGCCGGGGCGGATATCGCCGCGCGCGTCACCTGCAAGGCGCCCTACGAATTCACCGAGGGGCTATGGGAACTGGGCAAAGGCTTCAGCAAAAACATCAAGCCCCGCTTCAAGGTGGCGGCGTACGATTTCGGCATCAAGCGGAACATCCTGCGCCACCTCGTCGAGCGGGGCTGCGCCGTCACCGTGTTCCCCGCCGACACCACGGCGGAGAAAATCGCCGCGTTCAAACCGGACGGCGTTTTCCTCTCCAACGGTCCCGGCGACCCGGAGGCGGTCACCTACGCCATCGCCAGCGTGAAAGCGATGCTGGGCAAGTACCCCATCTTCGGCATCTGCCTGGGGCATCAGATCATGAGCCTCGCGCTGGGGGCGAAGACCTTCAAGCTGAAATTCGGCCACCGCGGCTGCAACCACCCGGTGATGGATATTCCCGCCGGGCGGGTGGTGCGGATCACCTCGCAAAACCACGGCTTCGCGGTGGACGGCGAAACGCTCCCCGCCGAACTGGAGATAACCCATTACAGCCTCAACGACAACACGGTGGAAGGGGTGCGGCACAAAACGTTGCCCGCCTTCTCGGTGCAGTATCACCCCGAGGCCTCCCCCGGCCCGCACGACACCGCCGTTCACTTCGACCGGTTCGTCGAGATGATGGCGCGGCGCGGGGGCGCGGCCTGATGTTCGACTTCATCTTCAAAAAAACCATCGGCCGGCCGGCCCCGGGCGGCTGTCAGGTGATCCGCGGCCTGCTGGACCGGCTGATCGAATACGCCTCGGAACCGCGTTTCGCGGAAAGCCTCAACGCCGCGCGCGAGATATTTTACGCGAAAGCGGGCAAGACCAACGAGGACGACCCCGATTTCATCCAGCGGATGAACACGTTCCTCGAATGGTTCATCTTCGACTACCGGCCGGAAGGGGCGGGTACCCACTCGGTCTATGACCGGTTCCTCAACGAGAAACGGAAAGAAATAAGCTCCGGCGACATGATCAACTGGATCGCGCTGTCGCGCCAGGTACACTCGATGTTTCTGGTCAAATCGTGCGCCGGCGGCGTGATCACCGTGCGCGACCTCGCGGGGCGGCGCAACTACGTGGTGACCGGCGACGACCATCTGGAGGCGGGGGACATCCTTGAAAGCCGCGTCATCTGCGTGGGAAAAGGATGTTTCTTCACCTATACCCATGTGCTGCATTCCAAGATGGCGCTGCGGCCGATCCGCGCCGAGCTGAAAAAATACAAGGGCAAGCCGCTGGGCGAAGAGCTGTTCTTCAAGCTGGAGGGGATGCAGCTCAAGTGGCGCCGCTTCCGCCAGATCAGCATTGAAGACATTTACAGGATGTGACCGGTGCCGAAAAGAAATGATATCCGGAGCGTGCTGATCATCGGGGCCGGCCCCATCGTGATCGGCCAGGCGTGCGAATTCGACTACTCCGGCACGCAGGCGGCCAAGGCGCTCATGGAGGAGGGAATCCGCGTCATCCTCGCCAACAGCAACCCCGCCACCATCATGACCGACCCGCAGTTCGCCGACCGCACTTATGTGGAGCCGCTGACGGTCGACGTGCTGACGAAGATCATCAAGCGCGAGCGCCCCGACGCGGTGCTGCCCACCGTCGGCGGGCAGACGGCGCTCAACCTCGCGGTCGGCCTGGCCGAAAGCGGCGTGCTGGAGCGGTACAACGTGGAAATGATCGGCGCGAACCTTGACGCCATCAAGCGCGCCGAAGACCGCTCGCTCTTCAAGCGGGCGATGGTGGAGATCGGCCTCAACGTGCCGCGCTCCGGCTTCGCCAACACGTTTGACACGGCGATGGAGGTGCTGGACCGCGTCGGCCTGCCGTGCATCATCCGCCCCTCGTTCACCCTCGGCGGGCAGGGCGGCGGCGTGGCGGACACCCGCGAAGACTTCATCGAGAAGGCCAAGTGGGGGCTGGCGCAAAGCCCCATCAGCGAGATCATGATCGAGCAGTCGCTGCTCGGCTGGAAGGAATTCGAGCTGGAAGTGATGCGCGACCGCAAGGACAACGTCGTCATCGTCTGCTCCATCGAGAATCTCGACCCGATGGGCGTCCACACGGGCGACAGCATCACCGTCGCCCCCGCGCAAACGCTCACCGACCGCGAATACCAGATGATGCGCGACGCGGCGCTCAAGATCATCCGCAAGATCGGCGTGGACACCGGCGGCAGCAACATCCAGTATGCCGTGAATCCCGCCGACGGCGAATTGCAGATCATCGAAATGAACCCGCGCGTGTCGCGCAGCTCGGCGCTCGCCAGCAAGGCCACCGGCTTTCCGATAGCGCGCATCGCGGCCAAGCTCTCCATCGGCTACACGCTGGACGAAATCAGCAACGACATCACGAAAAAGACCTGGGCCGCGTTCGAGCCGTCCATCGACTACTGCGTCACCAAAATCCCGCGCTTCGACTTTGAAAAATTCCCGCAGGCCGAGGCGCTGCTCAGCTCGCAGATGAAATCGGTGGGCGAGGCGATGGCGGTCGGCCGCACCTTCAAGGAGTCGCTGCAAAAGGCGCTCCGCTCCATGGAGACCGGCATCGACGGGCTGGACGAAACGGCCATCGCCCCCGATGAACTGCGCGCGAAACTGAAGACCTCCTACCCGTTCCGCATCCTGGGGGCGGCGCAGGCGTTCCGCTTCGGCTGGAGCATCGAAGAGGTGCATCGCCTCACCTTCATCGACCCGTGGTTTCTGGACAACATCAAGGAGATCGTCGAGGCCGAGGCGGCGCTGAAAGCCGGCGGCCTCCCCGCGACCGCCGATGCAATGCGGGCATGCAAGCAAATGGGCTTCGGCGACCGGCGGATCGCCAAGCTCTGCGGCGTGAAGGAATCCGCCGTGCGGGAAAAGCGGCTGGCGCTCGGCGTCCGCCCCGTCTTCAAGCGGATCGACACCTGCGCCGCCGAATTCGAGGCGCTCACCCCGTATCTCTACTCCACCTACGAGGAGGAGTGCGAGGCGGAACCAACCAACCGGAAAAAAATCATGATCCTCGGCGGCGGCCCCAACCGCATCGGCCAGGGGATCGAATTCGACTACTGCTGCGTGCATGGCGTGTTCGCGCTCAAGGAAGCCGGGTACGAAACCATCATGGTGAACTGCAACCCCGAAACCGTCTCCACCGACTTCGATACGGCCGACCGGCTCTACTTCGAGCCGCTCACGCTTGAGGACGTGATGGAGATCGTGGACAAGGAAAAGCCGGCGGGCGTCATCGTGCAATTCGGCGGTCAAACGCCGCTGAAGCTCGCCATGTCGCTGGAAAAGGCCGGCGTGCCGATCATCGGCACGTCGCCCGACGCCATCGACCGCGCCGAGGACCGCAAACGCTTCCAGGAGGTGGTGACGAAGCTGGGGCTTAAGCAGCCCGAAAACGGCACGGCCACCAACAAGCAGGAAGCGGCCGCCATATGCAACCGGATCGGCTATCCGGTGGTGGTGCGCCCCTCGTATGTGCTGGGCGGCCGCGCGATGGAGATCGTGTACGACGAGGCGTCGCTCACGCGGTACATGGAAAACGCCGTGAAAGTGTCGCACGAGCGGCCGGTGCTCATCGACAAGTTTTTGAACGACAGCACCGAGGTGGATGTGGACGCCGTGCGCGACGGCAAGCTGACCGTGGTGGGGGGCGTGATGCAGCACATCGAAGAGGCGGGCGTCCACAGCGGCGACAGCGCCTGCTCGCTGCCGCCGCGCGACCTGCCGCAACGGATCATCGATGAAATCCGCATCCAGACCAAAAAGCTGGCCGACGAACTGAACGTGATCGGCCTGCTGAACATCCAGTTCGCCGTGAAAGGGGACGATGTCTACGTCCTCGAAGTAAACCCGCGCGCCTCGCGCACCGTGCCGTTCGTCGCCAAGGCGACGGGGGTGCCGCTGGCCAAGATCGCCGCGCGCGTGATGGCCGGCGAAACGCTGGCCGATCTCGGCTTCATCAGCCAGAAAATGCCCCGGCATATCAGCGTGAAGGAAGCGGTGTTCCCGTTCATCAAGTTCCCCAAAGTCGACGTGCTTCTGGGGCCGGAAATGAAATCGACCGGCGAGGTGATGGGGATAGACCGGACCTTCGGTTCGGCGTTCGCCCGCGCCACCCTCGGCTCCGGCGCCAAAATCCCGCGCGGCGGGAAGGCGTTCCTCTCGGTCGCCGAGTACGACCGGAAGGCGGCCGTGGATGTCGCCCGCGGCCTGACCGCGCTCGGCTTCACGCTGGTGGCCACCGCGGGAACCGGCGCGGCGCTCACGGAGGCCGGTTTGGCGGCTGAAATCGTGCATAAGGTGAAGGACGGCTCGCCGCACATCGTGGATATGATGGAGGCGGCGCAAATCGCGCTGGTGGTGAATACCACCTTCGGCAAACAGGCGATCCTCGACAGCCAATCGATCCGGCGCACGGCGCTGAACCTCAACATTCCCTACACCACCACCATCGCCGGGGCGCATTCCTACATCGCCGCCATCAAGGCCATGGGCGAGGGGGAAATAGAGGTCCGCTCGCTGCAGGAGTATCATGCGCCGTAATGCGGCGTTTCCCGCGGCCGTTTTTCTTCTGCTGTTTTCCCTGTCCGCTTTCGCGGAGACCATCGCCGACGAGTGGATGGAGCTTCAGATGAACGGCAAAAAAATCGGTTTCTCCCACCAGAAAGTCACGAAAGACGGCGCCGGCTACCGCATCGAAAGCAAAGCGGTGATAAAGATGGAAATGGGGGGCGTGGAACAGGACCTCAGCACCAGCAGCGCCTATTTCCTCGACGCGGATTTCCGCCCCCTCCGGTTCACCTATATGCAGAAGATGCTCAACCACCGCCAGTTTTTCGAGGGGGTGGTGCATGGGAACGAAATGGCCGTCACCGTGGAATCGGCCGGCGCGGTCAGCCGCAAAACGGTGCCGCTGGAAGACCAGGTCTATGTGGCCGACACGATGGCGCTGCTGCTGGGGAAAAAGAAGCTGCGGGGCGGCGAAAAGTTTTCGTTCCGCGTGTTTCTGGAGCCGCTGCTCGCCTCCGAAACGATGGGCGTGGAAGTCGGCGCGCTGACGGATCTCGATATTGACGGAAAAAAGGCGAAGGTGTTTCCGGTCACGATGAAGCTCAAGGGTTTCGTCACCGTCTCCTACATCACCCCGGAGGGGCGCGTGCTGCGCGAGATATCGCCGATGGGCTTTGTTTCGCGGGCCGTGGGCGAAAAGCAGGCGCTCGATTTTCCGCTGGAGCGGGTCAGCTTCACCGGCCTTCTGGCCTACAGCCTCATCCCGGTGGCGGCGCCGGTTGAGAATGCGGGCGCCGTCACGCTGCTCCGCGCGCGCATCACCGGCATCGGCGCGCCCGATCTGCTGCCGGAGGACGACCGGCAGAAAACCGTTTCCGCTGAAAAGGCGGCGGGAAAAAACGGCGCGGCATGGGCCGTCACGCTGGAGGTGCGCAAAAACCGCGCGAAGAACATCGCCCGGGTGAACCGCCCCGCCCCGGCCGCGCGGTTTGGCGAATTCATGAAGCCGACGTTTGAGGCGCAATCGGACGACCCCGCCATCATCGCGAAGGCGGCGGAGATCACGGGGGCGGAAACCGACATGTACCGCGCCGCCGTCAAGATCAACCGGTGGGTCTTTACCAATGTGAAGAAAAAATACATCGACACGTTCTCGGGCGTGGCGACGCTGAAATCGCTTGAGGGGGAATGCCAGTCGCACACCAACCTTTTCGCGGCGCTGGCGAAAGCGGCGGGCATACCGGTGAAAACCGTTTCCGGCATCGTGTACGCCCCGGACTACAAAGGGTTTCTCTACCATGCGTGGCCCGAGGTGTGGGCCGGCGAGTGGGTGGCGATGGACCCGACCTTCGGACAGGATATCGCCGATGCCACGCACATCAAGCTGACGGACGGCGATTTGAGCGTGCAGCTCCAGCTCTTTGAATTTATCGGCAAGATCGGCCTGGAGCCGTTGGAGACCGGGCGTTGACGAAAAAAAGCTATGTTATGAGGGTGTATGCGTCAGCAACCGCTTGTCATCCTGAGCCATAGGCGAAGGATCTCTTTCCGGAAAGGAGGCGCGGAATGGTAAAGAAGCCGCATGCCATGCAGAGCATGGCGTCGGCGGCGTACTATCCGCGCCGGGAGTCCCCTTCAAGGGGAAAGGGATTCTTCGCTGCGCTCAGAATGACATGCATAAATGGTTATTCAACACCCCGTTAGAGGTAAGATAAGATGCGGTTGGACCAAATAAAACCATGAAATCAAAAATCATCTCCAACCGGGAAGTGACGCGGGGATATTTCCAAATGGAGTTTGAATTTCCCGCCGCCGCCTCGCCGGGGCAGTTCATCATGCTGAAGGTGGCCGAGCATAATGACCCGCTGCTGCGCCGCCCCATGAGCATCGCGGGCCTCGACGGCGGCGTGATGAGCGTGATCTTCAAGGTGGTGGGGCGCGGCACCGCGTTGCTGGCGGAAAAACAGGCCGGGGAGCATATCGACGCCATCGGGCCGTTCGGCTCGGTCTTCGCCCCGCCGCAAGCGGATACCGTGCTTTTGGTTGGCGGCGGCATCGGCATCGCGCCGTTGCTGTTCTGGGCGAAGCGCAACCCCGCGCGCACGGCGGCCGCATTCATCGGCGGCGCCACTGAAAGCGATATTTTGTGCGCCGAAGAGTTTTCAGAAGTACACATCGCCACGGAAAACGGATCGCGCGGCCGCAAAGGGCTTGTCACCGCGCCGCTCGTGGAACACGCCGCATACAAAAACAAAACCGGCTACATCCTCGCCTGCGGCCCCACGGGGATGCTGAAAGCGGTGGACGCGCTATGCGCCCAACACGGCATGAAAGGCGAGCTTTCGCTGGAGGAGCGGATGGGCTGCGGCTTCGGGGTCTGCCTCGGCTGCGTGTGCGATACAACCGCCGGGCGGAAACGGATGTGCGTCGAGGGACCCGTCTTCAAAACCGGGGAGGTGCTATGGCGGACCTGAGAGTGCGCATCGGCGCGCTGGAGCTGAAAAACCCGGTCATCTCCGCCAGCGGCACGTTCGGCTACGGCCTGGAATTCGCCGATATGATGGATATAAAGAAGATGGGGGCCTTTTGCACAAAAGGGCTTTCGTTGAAGCCGCGCGCGGGGAACCAGATGCCGCGCATCTGCGAAACCCCTTGCGGCATGATTAACTCCATCGGCCTCGAAAACGTGGGGATCGACGCGTTTGAGGCGGAAAAACTGCCGAAAATACGCCAGACCGGCGCGACGGTCATCGCCAACTTTTTCGGCGACACCGAGGCCGATTACGTGGAGGCGGCGCGGCGGCTGGCGGCGATGGAGGGGGTACACGCGCTTGAAATGAACGTCTCCTGCCCCAATGTGGACAAGGGGGGGATCGAGTTCGGCGGCGACCCCGCATTTTTGGAAAAGCTCACCGGCGCGGTGAAGAAGGTCTGTGATAAAAAGCCGCTCATCGTGAAGCTTTCGCCGAACGTGGCGGACATCCGCCCGTTCGCCTTGGCGGTGGAAAACGGCGGCGGCGACGCCATCAGCGCCATCAACACGCTGAAGGGGATGGGCATCGACGTGAAAACGCGGCGGCCGAAGATCAAGCGGGTGTTCGGCGGGCTTTCCGGTCCCGCCATCAAGCCGGTGGCGCTGAAGATGGTGTACGAGTGCGTGAAGACGGTGAAGATACCGGTCATCGGCATCGGCGGCATCGCATCGCTGGACGACGCGCTGGAGTTCCTCATCGCCGGCGCGTCCGCCGTGCAGGTGGGGACGATGAACTTCGTGGAGCCCGCCATATGCCAGCGGCTCGCGGAAGAGCTGAATGCTTACTGCGACAGGGAGAACATCGCGCGCGTGACCGATCTCATCGGCACGCTGCAAACGGACTGACTACCGCCGGTCAGACGACCGGCTGGCCGCCCATGAAGACTTTGTGCTTCGTGGTGTATTCGCTGTCGTGCAGGATGATCTGCTTTGCCAGCAGGCGCGGCTCGTTGATGATGAGCGGCGCCTGGAGGTTGGCGGTCATTTCGCGCGGGTCGTGCGGAATCGTCACGATCACCCGTATCTGAATCTCCTCTTTGCTGGCCACTTGCAGGTCGGCGATATCCTGATCGCCGAGGTCGAACTGGTAATCCGCCTTGAACACGAACGGATTCATCACCACGAACGCCAGGTCCGGCTGGTCCAGCGCCTGAAACAGCTCGAATGGCGATCCTTCGAGGAACGGCAGGAAGATGTAGCGCCGGTAGTTCGGAAAACCGATGATCCCGTCGTTGACGGAGATGATCCGCGCGGGATCGATCTCGATCTCGCCGTAGCGCGCGGTGCCGATCTTCATGGCTTTTTCCCCCCCATGTTCCCCATGAGCGTTTTGAGGGTATCCATGTTCACTCCCTGCCACGACGAGGCGAGGTGATTTTCCTCCTGTATCTTCGCGTACACCTCTTCGCGGTGGATGGACATGTTCTTCGGCGCCTCGATGCCGATCCGCACGGAGCGTCCCTTCACGTCCATGATCTGAATCTTGATGTTGTCGCCTATGTTGATCGATTCGCCGACTTTGCGCGTCAATACCAGCATGTTCCGTCTCCTTTGCCGTCCCTGGCCTTTGTTTCCGGTATTCTACCGCAAACCGGTCTTTCAATGTCCGAAGGTTCCCCACTTAGTCCCCCTTTACTTCAGGAAATTCAGCAGCGAGGGCTGAATGATTTGGGCCGTCGCGCGCGCCGTCGCCTGGTAGGCGGTTTGCAACAGCGAGAAATCCGATATGGCCTTCGCCATGTCGGCGTCCTGCGCGTTGGAAAGCATGATGGTGACGTCCGCCTTCGAGCTTTCAAGCTGCGAGGTGTTCACGTCCAGCCGGTTGATGCGGGCGCCGATTTCGCCGCGTATCGCGGCGGTGGTGTCTATCGAGGTGGAAAGGTTGTCCAAAAGGCCCGATATCGCCTTGACATCGTTTTTCTTCATCGCGGCCGAAAGCCGCTGGAGGTTCAGAATGAGGTTGCGCCCGCCGCCGATCCCCAGTTGATCGGCCATTTTGCCGGCGTTGATGTCTTTGGCGTACGCCACGGTGGCCGGGTTGTTCGAGGTCAGCGTCAGCGCGGTGCCGTTGGCGTTCAGCGCCGCCGTCACGTTCGCGCCGGAGGCGTTGATGGCGTTGATGACATCGCCCACCGTTGAAGCCCCGGCGAACGAAACCGTCGCGGAGGCCGAGCCGTTTATCACGGAGATGTCGGCAAGGGGAAGCCCGATGCCGCCGTACAGGTCGGCAAGCGCGGTGCCGGTGGTGACCGAGGGGCGGAGGCTGTCGCTTCTCATGGTCTGCACGGGGCGGCTCCCCGCGATGCCCAGCGTGGAAGCAACCGTGCCGGCGGTGTCGGTGATGCGCACCGGGCCGGTGACGGTCGTCGTATTGTTATCCACTATCTGGAAGGAATAAGTGCCGGAGGCCGGGAGCGACGCGGTGACGTTCGCCCCCGACGCATTGATGGCGTTGATCAGGTTGCCAACGGTCATGCCGGCGGTTACGTTTACCGTGCCAGTGCCGCCGGCGCGGTCGACAATGGTAAAGGTGCCGGCGCCGGTTCCCTGTCCGAGTTTCGTCGAGGCAAGGGGCGTGTTGAGGGTCAAGCGCGGCGACATGTCGGCCATAAGGAAATCCGACGCCTTGACCGTCATGGCGATAGAGGAGTTTTCATTGAGGGCGGCATCCAGCGCCACGGTGTCTCCCTGATATTGGCCGGTTTGTGAAACCGGGGGGACGTTGGTCGTGCGTCCGCTGAACAGGAAATCCGATCCAAATTTGCCGTTGCCGGTCTGGATGGTGTGCTGGATAAGGTTGTCTATTTCCAGCGACGTGGTGAGGCGGGTTTGGGGCGTTGAGGTGCCGCTGGCCTGCCCTATCGCCAATTCGCGGGCGCGGGTCGCCACATCGGTGGTGCCGGCGATAAGCGATTCGCTGCTGCTCAACACGCCCTTGGCCTTTTGGGTAAAGGTGGCGTACCGGTCGTTGCGGTCCAGCCGCGCCTGGAAGTTCATGATCTCGCCGATGGCCAGCGGGTCGTCCGAGGGGCGGTTTACCCGTTTGCCGGATGACAGTTGTTCCGACGACTTGTACAGCCCTTCGTTTTGCGCATACATGTTAACGAGGGAGTTGTTGTACATCATCTGGTTGGTGATTCGAAACATATGGTACCTCTTACTTTTCCGTGCCGCCGGGCGGCCATTCCGTTACTTGATGTTCAACAGCGTTTGCAGCATTTCATCAATGGTGGTGATGGTCTTGGCGGCGGCGCCGTAGGCCTGCTGGTACTTCACCAGGTTTATCATTTCTTCGTCCAGCGCCACGCCGGAAGACTGTTGGCGCAGATTGTTCAGCTGGTTCGTCACCGCCTCGGCCAGTTTCCTCCCTGAAGCCGCGGCCTGCGTGGTGGAACCGACGCCGCCCACGGTGGCGCCGTAAAAATCGGTGTAGGTATATACGCCGGAAGTGGCTCCCGCCACGCTCCACGCGCCGCCTATGGTCTTGGCATATTGCAGCGAACCAATCGCCTCCGCGGAGATGCCATCGCCCCAGCGGGTGGTGCTGCCGGCCGCCACCTTGTTCAGGTCGTTCTGCACCGTCGGGTTAACGGCCAGCGTGAAGGCGGCATTGAACGCGCCGCTGATATCAAAGCTGTCGCCCGCGTTGGGCGCGCCCGCGATGGCGATGGAAATGCCCCGCTGCTGGAAAAACGTCAGCGGCGAGCCGGCGGTGAAGGTGAACGTGCCGGAGGCGGTTCCCTTGTCGATATTGTTCACGGTGTAGGAGCCGCCCGCGCCAAAAGTTATCCGGTAATGATCCAGATTAATGTTATCCGGGTTGAGCACGGAGCCGGGCTGCAGGGTGCCGGTGCCGGTGTTCAGGTTGCTGGCGCGGCCGCCCGGAGTGAGGCCGTTAAAAAAATTGATGCCGGTGCTGCCGTCAAGGCCGAACGAAGCGGCATGAATCCGGTTAACGTCCCGGACAATCGATGCGGACAGGGAGTCGAGCTGGTTCTGCACCTTTATCAGGTCCTGGTCGCGCAGGGTGGTCCATGCCCCCATCTGCCCCGCGGAAATATCGCTGGTGATGTTCACATTGTTCCCGGCGGAGTCCGCCCAAAAGACGGAACTGGTCGCGGGATCCGAGGGGTTCTGCTTGGTGCTCAGCGTGAAGTTGTTTTCACCGGTCACCAGCGGGCGGCCCGTCTTCATGTACACGGACACTTCGCCGTTGTTGGCCTCGGCGTAGCCGATGTCCATGAAGCTGGCGACCTGCTTGATAAGCCCTTCGCGGCGGTCGCGGTAATCGTTCGCCACCGCGCCGTTCGATTCGGTCTCGTGTATCACCTTGTTGAGCGCGGCGATCTGCGAGGTGATGTTGTTGATGATCGGCACCGCGCCGGTGATTTTAAGGTCGGTATCGCGCCGGGTCTGTTGCACCTGGCCGGCGACGAACGAAACCTTGGCCGAGAGGGACTTCGCCTTTTCCACCACGTCGGTGCGCTCGGTGGCGCCGGACGGGTTGATGGCGAGGTTGTAATAACTCTGGAAGAAATTGCTCATGGCGTTGTTGATGCCGCTGCCGCTGGTTTCGTTCATGATCGTATCCACGCGGTTCATGATGGTCTCGCGGGCCTGGTAGTTGTTCTGGTTGAAATCCGCCGATAACTGCTGGTTGTAGAGGAACTGGTCGAAATTCCGCTTCACGGCGGCAACGGTCACGCCGGTGCCGATAAAGTGGTTTCCCTGGTTGACCGGGTACTGGGCTTGCAGAATCGCGGTCTGCCGGTTGAAATCCGGGTTGTTCACGTTGGCGACGTTCTGGCCGGTCACTTCGATGGCGGTCTGCGCCGACAGCAGCGCCCACTTGGCCGTGTTCATCGCGCCGTAGATGTTCATGTCAGTACGACCTCGTCACCATCACGCCGGAGCGCATTTTGCCCCCCATCGTTTTCGCGTTCGAGTAGGTGGCCGTTTCGCCCCCCGCCAGCGCATTGGCGTAACGTATGGTTTCCACGACGGTATCCAGCGCGCGGCCGATCAGGCGGCGGCTGAAATCGCTTTTTTCCCGCGCGGTGTCCATGGCTTTTTTCAGGCGCCCGCCGGCGGCCAGCAGCTTTTCTTTCAGCGCGCGCCCTTCCGGCGCGGCGGCGATTTCCGCCAAGGTGATGTCGGCGGCGTTCCGCCTCATGGCGGCGGCGATCATTTCCAGCAACGCGCCGCGGGCCTCTTCGGCCATCTTCAGCTTGAGCGCCAACTGTTCTTTTTCCTTCATCAGGGTGTCCAGGCGGGAGAGATCGCACGCCTGCACGGCCTGATACTCCAGGTCGCAGTTGCGCGCCAGCTCTTCGTACGCGTGCGCGTTGCGATCCAGCAGTTCCAGCAGCCGGGCCGGGGCTTTCATTTCACCCCTCCCGCGTTCTTTTCCGCCTTCAGCGAGGCGAGGTACGCTTTTGAGAAGGTGTTGTACAGGTTTTCGGCGATGCCGCTGCCGCCGTTTTTAGCCATCTGTTCGGAAAGCTTGTCGTCCATCATTCCTTTGTATATCTCTTCGGCATTGCCGCCGTTAAGATAACCGTCCTTCGGCACGGTTTTCCGCATGGCGTCCACCACCTGCTTCATGAAAAAACCCTCGTATTCCCGCGAGAGTCCCTTCAGCTTGTTCATATCCTTTTTTTGCTGTTCGCTAAGTCCTTCGGGCGCCGGGGCGAACTGGGGCCGCCGGACGGCGTGGAGGTTGGCCGTAATCCCGCTCATAACACTTCCATCTCCGCGTTCAACGCCCCCGACGCGTGCAGCGACCGGAAGATCGCCACGAGATCCTGCGGCGACACCCCCAAGGCGTTCAGCGCCGCGACAAGGTCGGTGATGCTGGTGTTTTTCTTGAGCATGGTGATTTTTTCCTTTGGCGCCTGCGCCGGGGCATTGGCTCCGTTCCGCACCTGCAGGGTGATATCCGCGAATGAAATGGCGACGTCATGTATCTCCACGTTGTCGCCGATAACCACCGTGCCGCTTTTTTCATCCAGCACCACGCGGGCCGGCATATCGCTGGTCACGTTCAACACCTCAACCTCGCTCATGAAGCCGAAAGGATTGGCCGCGAACTTGGCGGGAACCTGCACTTCCACGGTGCCGGCGTCGAGGCCGCGGGCGGTATCCTTGCCGTACTTGCCGTTGACCGCCGCAACCATGGAAGAGGCCGTTGCGAAATCCGGCTTGCTCAGCAGGATATTGAACTGCGATTTTTGCGCGAAGTCGTTCGGCACTTCCTTTTCCACGATCGCGCCGTCCGGGATGGTGCCGGTTGTCGGCACCACTTCCACGTTGCTCCCTTTTTTGCCGTTTTTGCGGGTGACGGCCAGCGCCCCCTGCGCCACGGCGTATACTTCGCCGTTGGGGGCTTTCAGCGGGGTCATGAGCAGCGTGCCTCCTTCGAGGCTTTTGGCGTCTCCCAGCGAGGAGACGGACACGTCCAGCTTGGTGCCCGGCTTCGAGAAGGGGGAAAGCGTGGCGGTCACCATGACGGCGGCCACGTTCTCCACTTTCACGTCGCGCAGGAAGCGCGTCTGCGAAACGCCGATCTGCGGGCCGGTCAGCTGGCGGATGTCGACGGTTGTCCCCAGCCGCTTGAGCATCGCGACGAGCGTCTGCGCGGTGAAGGGGGTTTTCGACGTGCGGTCGCCGCTGTTTTTCAGGCCGACCATCAGGCCGTAGCCGATGAGCTGGTTCTGGCGCATTCCCTGGATGTTGGAAATGTCCTTGATCCGCGAGGCACCGGCCGCCGCGGGGAAGGCCAGCAGGACTACCGCCATCACGCCGATGAATTTCATGATGTTCATGTCAGCCTTCCTTTAAAAGGGCCAGATTTTCTTGAACAGCCGGGTTGCCCAGCCGCCGGTGTTGCTGTCGTTGAGATCCCCCACGCCGTCATACTGGATTTCCGCGTTGGCGATCTTGGTGGACATGATCGAGTTGTCGAAGTTGATGTCTTCCTGCCGCACGATGCCGGTAACGTGGATGAATTGATCCTCGTTGTTAATCTTCATTTTGCGGCGCCCTTCGATCTTCATGTTGCCGTTGATGGATACCTCCATCACCATCGCCGAGACGGTGGCGGTGAGCGCGTCGTTGCGGCCGCTGCTTCCCGTTCCGCGGTAATCTTCGCCGCCGCCCATGCTGATATTGGTTCCGGGCTTGGTGTTGTCGGTGGAAATGCCGATGGTGTTCTGCGTCTGGCTGCTGGTGCGGTTGGTGGTGGTGTTAAGCGCTTTCACGTTTTCCACCAGATACACGGTGACGATGTCCCCCACGCGCAGCGCCTTGTTGTCGGCGAAGAGCATGTTCGGGCCGTTCTGGCCGGGCCAGAGCGAGCCTTCGGTGGAAGTAGCCTTCACCGGTTCCGGGTCGGGCACGATCATGGCGGGGGGTATCTGCTTGCCCGCGCAGGCGGCGGAACCAAAGAGCAGCGCGGCCGCCACCAGCGCCGTTTTCAAATTTCCGTTCATTGCCATCTCCTTGTTCCGTTAAAAATTCACCTGTACCGTGCCCGCGTCCACCACCCTGCCGAACAGCCTTTTGTTCGACCGGAGGTTAAGCACCGGTATCAGTTCGCCTATACTGCCGTCCTTTTTCGCGACCCCGCGGGTGGTCAGCTTCACCTCGCTGTTTTCCGCCACCAGCAGAATCAGGTCGCCGGCCTTTACGTCCACCGCTTTCGCCAGGTTTGCTTTCGCCACCGGGCGGTTCGGCTGGATGTTGCGGTCAGCCACTTGACCCACTACTTGTGCAAAATCCGTGCAAAAATCGTTTACCGGGCCGTGGACTTTAATTTTTTCCATACGGAGCATTCCCTCCGTGATGGTGGTTCCTTTGGGTATCCGCTCGGCGGCCACCGCCACTTCGGCCTGTATCTCAACTTTGGCGGATAGACTTATCCGTTTGATTTCATTTCCGTTACTGTAGAATTCCACCTCGCCGATCACTGTTTCCATCCCCTTGGAAGTGCGTTGCACGTTCAGCCGGTAGTCATCGAAGGCGGCGGGGATTTTTTCGTTGCCGGAAACGCTAATGTCCAAAACCCGGTACTCCGATACGGTATCTGAAAGGGCCGAAGCGAGGTATTCGCCGACGGCCTTTTGGAAAAATGCGGAAGTTTTTGCATCCGGGGCGGCAGAAATTGCCCCCCGCTCAACCGCTCTCCCCGGCCCCGCCGCCAGCATCGCCAGCAGCAGTGTCAGGCAAACCATACGCGGACCGGAGTTTTTAACCATGTCCGTTACCGTTTCGTGTTGTTGGCGGTCTGGAGCATTTCGTCAGAGGTGGTTATCGCCTTCGAGTTGAGCTCGTAGGCGCGCTGGGCGAGGATCATGTTGGTAAGCTCTTCCACCACGTTGACGTTGGAGGATTCGATAAAACCCTGCTGCACCTGTCCCAATTCGTTGGTGCCGGGAGCGGCGGGCGTCGGCGCGCCGGAGGCGGCGGTTTCCTTGTACAGCCCGCGGCCGACGGAAATAAGCCCCGCCGGGTTGATGAAGCTGGCCAGTTCCATTTGTCCAACCACGGTCGCCACGGTCTGGCCCGGCTGTATCACCGATACCTGGCCGGTGGCGGAGATGCTCACATTCAGCGCGTCCTGCGGGATGGTGATCGGCGGCTCTAACGGTTCGCCGTCGCCGGTCACCATCTGGCCGGTGCTATCGAGCCGGAATGCCCCCATGCGGGTGTAACCCACCGTGCCGTCCGGCTGGAGCACCTGGAAAAACCCTTTTCCCTGTATGGCCATGTCCAGCTCGTTGCTGGTCTGCTGAAAATCCCCCTGCGAGAAGAGCTTCGACACGGCGGAAAGTTTTGAGCCCATGCCGACCTGAATGCCGGTCGGCACCTGGTTGCCGGTGGGGGTTTCGGTGCCGGGCATCCGCATTGTCTGGTACAAAAGGTCCTGGAACTCGGCGCGGCTCCGCTTGAAGCCCATCGTGCCGACGTTGGCCAGGTTGTTCGATATCACGTTGATGTTTTCCTGCATCGCGCCCATGCCGGTAGCGGCGGTGTAAAGCGAACGAATCATGGCATTTCTCCTTTAAATAGCCGGTTACGGTCTGGCGACATCGGCGATAAGGCGCGATGTCATGTCGTCATTCGAGTGAATTGTTTTCTGGAATGCTTCGTAGGTGCGCAACGCGGTGATCATCCGGGTCATTTCCGCCACCGGGTTGATGTTGGAGGCCTCCAGATACCCTTGCCTCACGTTCGCCGTTGGCGCCGCCGTGTCCATTTTTTCGTCGGCCACGAAAAGCCCTTGTCCCGCCTTCTTCAGTTGTGACCGGTCGGCGAAATTCACGATTTTAAGCTGCTCGATCCCGCCGCCGGAAACAGTCACGCGGCCGTCTTCCCGCACGGAAAATTCCTCGTTTCCCACATGGATGGGATTGCCGTTTTGGTTCGAAACCTGATAGCCGTCCGCCGTCACCAAGTCGCCCCCGGAGTCGATCTTGAAAGCGCCGCCGCGGATGTAGCGTTCCCCCATCGGCGTCTGCACGGCCATGAAACCGTCGCCGTCGAGCGCGATATCGAAGCTGTTGCCGGTTTTCTGCAACGCCCCCTGTTCGTAATTGGTGTAGCTTTGCGAGCCGACCATATAGGTGATGTCATCCGTCTTGTCCGCTAAAACCCCGGCTTTGATCTCATTAGCGGCAGGTGCGGCCGCGCCGGGCGCGCCGGCTTTCTGGAGGTAGCTTTGGAAAAGCATGCGGTCCGCCTTGTAGCCGGCCGTGTTCATGTTCGCCATGTTGTTGGCGATAATATCCATTGCCCGCTCCTGGGCAAGGCTGCCGCTGGTGGCTACGTATATTCCCTTATTCAATGTATCCTCCTGTCAAAATTTCCAACTCCACTGCTTGATAGTTCAAGAGCTGTGCCATAACGCCCCCCAACAGGGTCATTCGGACGCGCCGATTGTAAACAGGCTGTTTTACAATGCACTAGGCGATTACTGACGGGGCATGGCAAGGATGTATCGGTGTCATCGGACTTCTTGCCAGAAAAAAGGGGGGCGTCAGGCAAGGCATTATTTTCCCCAAAGCGTCAAAGCCCCCCGCAGGGTCATATATAATTGTCACTATCCTATGAATTATTGGCGGAGACTTGGCTTCGAGCGGAGGGCGGCGGCCCTGTTCATCCTTTTCTTCTCCATTGCCGCGCTTTTCCCCGCCGCGGAGAGACGCAATATTTACCAGGTATACGATGTCGGCACACGGGCCGTCATAATTGGAATGAATCCCTACCCCGCCGCCGATTGGCAGGCGGGCGAATCTCCCCCGCCGGCGGAGTTCCCCGGCAGCCCCACCTTCGCCTATTTCTTCTCGCCGTTTTCCACCCACCACGGGCTGGGGCCGGATGCCGGCTCTTATGCCTGGGTGCTGCTGAATTTTGCGGCGTTCATGGCGGGGGTGTGGTCTTTGTTCAGCCTTATCGATGGCGAGCGGAAACTGCTGCGGAAAAAATGGTTCCTCATCGCGCTATTCCTGCTGGCCGGCGAAATGCCGGATTCGATCATGAATGCGCATAACAACGGCCTTGTCACCGGCATGATGCTGCTGGGGACGGGACTCTATTTGCGGGGGCGCAAGGGGTGGGCCGCATTGCTGCTGGCTATGGGGACAAATTTCAAGCTGTTCCCGCTGGCGATGGCGCTGCTCCTCGGCCTCGATCTCGGCTTTGGTTTTATCATCGGCTTCGCCGCGATTACCGGCGCCCTTTTCCTCCTGCCCGCGCCCATCATGGGGTGGGCCGCCTACGGCTCGATGCTGGCAAGCTGGTTCGATATCATCGTCACCGTGCCGCTGCACGCCGTCCACCTCGGTCTGGAGCCGACCCTGCTGCATTACGGTTTCCATATCGCTCCCGCCGAGTTCGTCTTTTTCACCTTGGCCAACGCCGGCGCGCTGGCGCTGGCGTCGTTTCACCTTCTTAAGAGGGATCGCGGCGAGTTTATACGGCTCATCGTGCCGGCGTTGCTCGGCTTCGCCGTTCTATTCAACCGGCGGGCGGAAAGCCAGAGCTTTATCATCATCGCGCCGGTGTTTGTTTTCATGTTGCACACCGCGTTGCGCTTACGCGCAGAGGGGGACGACAGCGGGTTCCGCGCCAATGCCCTGTTCATCGTCATCGGATGGATGCTCATCTGGTGGGGCTATAGCGTTTTCGCCTCCCCCATATTCCGCATAACGGCGGAGGCGTGGCATTTCAAAACGCTGGGGGCCGTCCTCCTGTATCTGTGGGCATGGGCGCAGATTGTCATGCACTTCGCCAATAAGATGCAGGCCGAGGGAACGGCAGTCCCGGTGGCCGGCGCGGCGCAATAATTTGCCGCGTTCCCCGCGGTTATTTGGTATAAAATCATCCCCACTATATATGGACTATTGGTTGAAACTCAGCTTCGAAAAGAAAACGGCGGCTCTATTCATCTTTTTTTTCGCGCTATTGGCCATTTCCCCGGCTATGGGGATACACAACAACTACCTGGGGTACAACGGCGGCGTTATCTCCATCATTCAAAACCATAGCAATCCCTATCCGGCGGACTGGAAGACGGCGGAGCCGCCGTTCGGCAACTGGTTTTTGTGGCCGCCGCTGTTCGCGCTGTTTTTTTACCCGTTTTCCACGCTTGCCCTGGGGCCGCACGCCGGTTCCTACGTATGGTGCGTGCTGAACATGCTTGTGCTTATGGCCGGCATCCACGCCGTATGGCGCGAGATCGACGGGAAACGGAAACTTTTCAGCGGGTGGTGGTATTTTTTCGCCCTGCTTTTGATGGCCAACGAGATGATGGGCAGCCTTACCAACCTTCAGATTAACAGCCTTATCACCGGCGTTATCCTGTTGGGAACGGCCATGTATTTCCGGGGACGGTACGCGATTTCCGGTTTTTTTCTCGCGCTGGGGGTGGGGCTGAAAATCGTACCGCTTCCGATGGCCATGCTGCTGATGCTGGAGTTCAACGCGGTATTCATCGCCTCATTCGTCCTTTTTCTGGCGGGACTCTCCTTGCTGCCGCTTTTGGTTATGCCGCCGTCCCTGCTGATGGAATGTTTCCGCACGCTCGTGGAACTGCATTCCATGGAACGGGTGCATACCATTTATTTGGGCCTGCATCCCACCCTGCGGCATTACGGGATTATCATAAGCAATCCGGCGTTTTCCGGTTTCCTGCTTGCAAACGCGGCGCTTATCGCGGCCGCGGCGTTCATGGTTTTCCGCAAGGATAGGGGGCAATTCGTCCGGCTGCTTGTGCCGCTGGCGCTGGCGTTCATGATTCTTTTCAACAAGCGGGCGGAAAGCCCCACCTACGTCATGCTGGTTCCCATATTCACGTTCATGCTCCACGCGGCCCTTTCCGCCCGGAGCGGGGGGGACGAAGCGGGATTCAAAACCCGGATGGCATTCCTGCTTATAGGGTGGTTCCTTGTCTCCATCGTATTTTCGGATTTGGTGCCGCGCCCGGTGCGCCAGTTCGCCAATCTATGGCACTTAAAAACCATAGGCGCGGTATGGCTGTATATCTGGTCGTGGATGGAGGCGGTCCGGTTTTTTTGGGCGGGCGGCCGGGGCGGTGGCGCGGGCAACGTTCCACCTTCTCAAGCGGGAAATAAAATTTAGCGGCGGGCATTCTGCGCCGGGGATTCGCCCGAATGTTCAGGGTAAATATCTTTTTGCGGATGGAATTAGGAGCTATGACATTTCGACAGGGAATATCGTGTGTGGCGCTTGCATTGCTTCTTTTCCCTGTTTCCGCCGGTGCCGCTGATATTTTGAACATCAACCCGGAAAACAGGGCCTTTTACGACCGTTTAGGCCTTGCCTCGGACAAGATGGCCCCTGGCCGCAACGTGTCCCCCGCCAGTTGTTACCGCCTGGAAAAAGCGGGACTCGATAATGCCGATTCCGGCTGCGCCGCTGGCGAAGCCGGGACGTGGAACTTCAAGCCGCTTTCCGGCATCACCGCGAAATTTCTTGTCGGCAATGAGGAAAAAGCGGTCATCCCGGGTTCGTCCGGGCTTGTCTATTACAAAGGGGCGAACCTTTTCCTGTTCGAGGATGGCTATGCAACCTATGGCGATACATTCGCTTTCTATTACCAATTTAAACAGATTGAGACGGAGCAGTTCAAGCAAAGCCAAATATTCCGCGCCTACGCGAAATACCGTTTGGGCAAATGGTCCATCGAGGCCGGAAAAGATAACGTGGCCTTGGGTCCCGGTGAATATGGCGGTCTCCTTCTCTCCACCAATGCCGAGCCGTACCCGCTGATAAAACTGGCCACTGAAGAGCCGCTCGATTTTTTCGGAAAATGGGATATCACGTTGATGAACGGCTGGCTGCTGTGGAACAAGGAACAAGACCCGTCGAATTCGAATGTCATGGCGGTGCGCGCCGCGTATTCCCCGGCCGGCTGGCTGGAATTGGCGGGCACCAGAATCATCCATTATGGCGGCGCGGGGCGTCCCGCATACGCACCGAACGAGTATCTCACGTTGTTTGGCGGGGGCAGCGAACATATGGGAGGAAGTTTTAACAACGATGGGATTGTTTCATACGACATAACTCTCCGGCTGCCGCTAAACAGGCTTTTCCCATCGGTCAAGTCGTTTACCGTTTATGATGAAGAGGCGTCGGGGGATTTTGGCACATGGTGGCAAAGTTACCCTACCGAGGCAAAAAAAGTGGAATTTATCGAGTGGGGCCAGCCTTCGAACACGACCGGGATGACGCTGGCTTTCGAAGACGACTTTTTCCGATTGGAGTATAACCGGATAGTTAACGGATTTTATCGGCACCCTTCTTATTCTTATGAGGGGTATTCGCACCATGATGTTTCCCTGGGCGCCATCACTGGAACCAACAGCCGCAGCCTGGTTTTCAGCCACTTGCACCGTTTTAGCGGCCAGACACGGCTGAAATACCAAATCGGCCGCTACGAAACTCCGAAGACTCCGCAAAGTTACGAGCCGCAATTGCAAATGTTCCGCGATTTTATCGTGGTGGAGCCGCAAAGCAGCTTCGGTTCCTATGCCGTTTCGCTGTATCTGCGTTATGACCGCACCACGAATTACGACACCAATTTCCTGCCCAACCAATACAGCATCATTGCCGAAGACAAAGATTTTTACACGCTGGGTATTTCGGTAACGATGGAATTATAAGCGTAGCCATTTTGGCATCCCCTGAAACGGAGGGTATAATGCGGTTCTGTGAAAACGCCTGACTTTTCCGCTTTCAAGGACGCGCTGAAAAAGGCGAAGTTGCGCCTTTTGAAAATGCATCACGAAAGCGGCATCGGCCACATCGGCGGGAATCTCTCCTCGCTCGATGCGATGCTTTTCCTCCACACGCAGGCGATGGAAAAGGACGACCTCTTCATCCTCTCCAAGGGACACTCGGCCGGCGCGCTCTACGTCACGCTCTGGGCTGCCGGCCAACTGGCCGACGACGACCTGGCGACATTTCACAAGGACAACACGAATCTCCCCGGCCACCCCGTGGGGGGCTGGCATCCCGGCATCCGTTTCTCCACCGGCAGTTTGGGCCACGGCCTCGGCCTGGCGGCGGGGGCGGGCATGGCGCGCCGCCTGCAAAAGAACAACGCGCCGGTCTACTGCCTCATGTCCGACGGCGAGTGGAACGAAGGCTCCAACTGGGAAGCGGCGCTTTTTATCGCGCACCACAACCTGCACCGCGTCACCATTCTGATAGACCGCAACGATTTGCAGGGGTTTGGCCGCACGGGCGACGTGGCGAACATGGAGCCGTTCGGCGGCAAGTTCAGCGCCTTCGGTTTCGACGTGCTGGAGATCGACGGCCACGACCCGCGCGAACTGCACAAGGCGCTGGCGCAACAGGACGGCCTGCCGAAAACGATCATCATGCGGACGGTGAAGGGGCACGGCGTCTCCTTCATGGAGAACAAAATGGAGTGGCACTACCTGCCGATGACAAAGGAGCAATACCGGCAGGCGGTGGACGAGGTGGAGCGCGCATGAGAAACGCCGTCTGCCAGGCGCTGGTCGCCCTCTCGCAACGCCGCCGGTTCGCCTTCCTCACCGGCGACCTCGGCTTCATGGCGCTGGAACCGCTGCGCGACGCGATGGGGGAACTCTTCATCAACGCGGGCGTGGCCGAACAGAACATGGTTTCGGTGGCGGCGGGGATGGCCAGCGAAGGGCTGCCCGCATGGGTTTACAGCATCGCGCCGTTCGCCTATGCCCGTCCGTTCGAGCAGATACGGAACGATGTCTGCTCCCACAAGCTGAATGTGAAGATCGTCGGCAACGGCGGGGGCTACGCCTACGGCTCGATGGGGGCGACGCATCACGCGCTGGAGGATTACGGCGCGATGCTCTGCCTGCCGCACATGCGGGCCTATGTGCCGGCGTTCGGCGATGATGTCGCGCCGGTGGTGGACAAAATGGCCGATACGCCGTCGCCCGGCTACCTCCGGCTCGGCCGCTGCGAAAAACCGGCGGGGTTCGGCCTGCCCCCTTACGCCGGATGGCGGAAAATAGTTTCCGGCGGCGGCCCGGTGATTGCCGCCATCGGCCCCATCGCCGGCGGCTTCATCGGCAAACTTACCGCCATGGATGAACAAAAACGCCCCGCGCTCTGGGTGGTCACCGAACTGCCGCTCGAACACAATCCGCCGCCGCCCGCATTTGCGGCCGACGTGAAAAAAAGCGGCGCGCTCCATGTGGTGGAAGAGCACGTCGCCCACGGCGGGCTGGGAGAGGCGCTGGCCCGCGTGTTGGCTTTGATGGGGAGCGCCCCCGCCGCATTCGGCCACTTCCACGCGAAGGGGTACCTGTCGGGCCGCTTCGGATCGCAGCAGTTCCACCGCAAGGAATGCGGCATTGACGCCGATACGGCGCTTGCCGTCATAATGGCGGAACGATGAACCCGGAACTGAGGGCCAAGATCGAGCGGCTGCAAGGGCCGATCCTCGTGCTGGGGGCCAGCGGCTTCGTGGGGGCTAACCTCTTCCGCATGCTGCTGGCGGCGCGATCCGACGTGTACGGCACCAAAACGCAGCAGTGGGCGTGGCGGCTGGAAGGGCTGCCGGAGCAGAATATTCTCGTCACCGACCTGCTGGTGGACACCAACATAAAAACGCTCGTCGATACCGTGCGCCCCCGCACGGTGTTCGATTGCGTGGCGTACGGCGCGTATTCATTTGAAACCGATTTCGACCTTATTTACCGCACCAACGTCAACTACACCGTGAAACTGCTGGAAGAGCTGCGGAAACAGGGCGCGGTTCGCTACATACACGCGGGGAGTTCGTCGGAATACGGCGATAACGCGTCCGGCCCCGCCGAAGACGCGCGGCTCGCGCCGAACAGCCACTACGCCGTAAGCAAGATGGCGGTGGCCGGGCTGCTGCACTACTACGGCAAAAAACTCCGCTTTCCCTGCGCCAACCTGCGGCTCTACTCCATCTACGGCCCCTACGAAGACGCCGCGCGGCTCATCCCCGCGCTGATCGCCAAGGGGCTGGCGGGAAAATATCCGCCGCTCGTCAACCCCGACATATCGCGCGATTTCGTATATGTCGACGACGCCTGCGAGGCGTTCATCGACGCGGCGCTCAACCTGCGGGAAGAGGACTGGGGCGAATCGTTCAACATCGGCGGCGGCGTGCGGACGAAAATATCCGATATGGCCGCCGTGGCGCGCGGCATATTCGGCATCGCCGAAGAACCGAAATTCGAGATGCAAAGCCGCGCGTGGGACGTTCAGGAATGGTACGCCGATCCCGCCAAGGCCAAGCGGCGGATCGGCTGGGCGGCCCGCGCCACCCTGCGCGACGGCCTGCTGAAAACCGTGGACTGGTACAAGGGTCTCAAGGATCCGGAAAAGTACCACCGCTCGTCCAAGCAGCGGGGGGTGGATACCGTCTACAGCATCTCCGCCATCGTCGCCTGTTACAAGGACGGCCAGGCGATTCCCATCATGCACGAACGGCTGGTGAAGGTTTTCGCCGCCCTCAACATCGATTACGAAATCATCTTCGTCAACGACAACAGCCCCGACAACAGCGAAGAGGTCATCCGCGCCATCAGCGCGCGCGACCGGCATGTCGTCGGCATCACCCATTCACGCAATTTCGGCTCGCAGGCGGCCTTCCGCAGCGGCATGGAGATCGCCACGAAAAACGGCTGCGTGCTGATGGACGGCGACCTGCAGGATCCGCCCGAGATCATCGAACAGTTCATGGAAAAGTGGAAAGAGGGGTACGAGGTGGTATACGGCGTGCGGGTGAAACGCGAAGCGCCGCTCCACATGCAGTTCGCCTACAAGCTTTTCTACCGCGTGTTCGACTGGTTCTCGTACCTGAACATTCCGCATGACGCGGGGGATTTTTCGCTGCTGGACAAAAAGGTGGTCAAGGCGCTTGTCCGGTTTCCCGAACGCGACGCCTTCATGCGCGGACTGCGCGCCTACGCCGGTTTCCGCCAAACCGGCATCCCGTACGTCCGCCCGGAGCGGATGTTCGGCGTATCCACCAACAGCCTGCTCAAGAACATCGACTGGGCCAAAAAGGGGATACTCTCATTCAGCAACACGCCGCTGAACATGTTGAGCTTTGCCGGCTGGGCGCTCTTCGGCGTTTCGGCCCTCCTCACCAT
Source organism: Nitrospinota bacterium (assembly GCA_016217735.1). NCBI lineage: Bacteria > Pseudomonadati > Nitrospinota > Nitrospinota bacterium. The sequence continues at coordinate 35,318 of JACRGQ010000033.1, read as the reverse complement.
CATCGATATAATCCTCAAACTGATTTTCCCCGACATCGCCCCGAAGGGCACCACCACCGTGCTGTTGACGGTGGTGTTCTTCGGCTCCATCAATCTCCTCGCCCTCAGCATTGTGGGGGAATACATCGCCAAAATATTCGAGGAGGTCAAGCAGCGCCCCCGCTTCATCCGGCGGAACATCGTGATGAACGGCGAGGTGCGGCAGGCCTCGGAAACCCAGGCGCGGGGCCGGGAGTAACGAGTGCCCCTGTTTGAAAATAGTTCCTCCCCTTCGCCATGGGCGATAAGGGGAGGACGCGCCGTGGTCATGCACGGCGCGGGTGGGGTTTAACCGTGCAAATGCGCGAACGGCGCTGCCCCGTCTGCGGCGCCGACCGCTCGGCGAACCTTTTCGCCGAAGCCAATTACGACTCCGCCAAGCTTGATGCCTTCGCCTATGCCTCGCGCAAAACGCCGGAACAGATGCACCTGCGGCTGGTCCGCTGCGATGCGTGCGACCTGATCTACGCCACCCCCGTCCCGGCGGCCGACGCGCTTGCCGCCGCCTATGAAGCGGCCGCATTCGACAGCGGCGAGGAATCCGCGCGGGCGGCGCGCACCTGCATCGCCCACGTTCTGCGCGCGGCGCGCAAGCTGCCGGACCGCATCGGCGCGCTTGACATCGGCGCGGGCGACGGCGCGTTTCTGGAGCGGCTCCTCGAAAACGGTTTTACCGGCGTGGCGGGGGTGGAGCCTTCGGATGCGCCGATACGGGCGGCGAAGGAAAACATCCGCCCGCTCATCCGCAAAGGAATTTTTTATGAATCGGCTTTTCAGCCGAAAAGTTTTTCGCTCATCACCTGCTTTCAGACGATGGAGCACCTGTCCGAACCCGCCGCCGTCTGCGCCGCCGCCTTCCGCCTGCTCAAGCCGGGCGGGGCGCTCGCCCTCGTCTGCCACAACCACCGCGCTTTTTCCGCGAAACTGCTCGGCATGAAATCCCCCATTTTCGATATCGAACACCTCCAGCTTTTTTCGCCGCGCGGCGTCACCCGTTTGCTGGAAGGCGCGGGGTTCAAAGAGGTGGATGTGCGGACGGTGATCAACACCTATCCGGCGCACTACTGGATAAAGCTGCTGCCACTGCCGGCCAAGGCGCAACTGATCGCGGTGTTGAAGGCGACGGGCATCGGCCATATCCCGGTGCCGCTCCCGGCGGGGAACCTCTTCGCGGTTGGATTCAAGAAGTAGCCCGATTCCCCGTTGTTGTCATCCTCGCCCCCGCCGGAGTTTATCCCCGCGAAGGCGGGGGTAAACTCCGGCGGGAATCCAGAATGGAAGGAGCGGAATGGCTTTTTTCCATCCGCTCCGGAGATGGCCTATAGGCTGCTGTCTGTCCTGCCCGCCATATTTTTTCAAACTGAGGCACTTGATTATTCGGTGGGGGAGAGGGCGGCAAGGCCCGGCAGGGTTTTTCCTTCCAGCAGTTCGAGGAACGCGCCGCCGCCGGTGCTGATAAAGCTGAACTTGTCGCTCTGGCCGGCCTTGTGGATGGCCACGTCGGTATCGCCGCCGCCGGCGATGGTCAACGCATAGCAGTCCGCCACGGCATGCACCATCGCCATCGTGCCGCGCGAGAAGATGTCCATCTCGAACACCCCCATCGGGCCGTTCCAGATGATGGTCTTGGCGTCGTGCAGCACTTCCTTGAACAGCATCACGCTGGCGGGGCCGATGTCCGGCGCGAACCAGTCGTCCGGAATTTCCTTGGCCGGGACGATCTTGGTGTTCGCCCGCGGATCGATGCGGTCGGCCACCACGAAATCGACGGGGAGATAAAATTTCACCCCTTTTTCGCGCGCCTTGTCCTTGATCTTCTGCACGGCGTCAAGCATATTCTCTTCCACCTTGCATTTGCCGACATTGTAGCCCAGCGCCTTGTAAAAGGTGAAGGCCAACCCGCCGCCGACTATGATCTTGTCCACATGGTCAATGAGGTTTATGAACACCTTGATCTTGGTGCTGGCCTTCGCGCCGCCGACGATGGCGACCACCGGCCGGGCCGGATCGGCCACCGAGCGGTTGAAGTATTCGATTTCCTTTTTCATCAGGTAGCCGGCGGCCGATTTGGCCACCAGCTTGGTGATCCCCTCGGTGCTGGCGTGGGCGCGGTGGGCGGTGCCGAACGCGTCGTTGATGTAGAGGTCGGCCAGCGCCGCCAGCTTTTTGCAAAAGCCGGGGTCGTTCGCCTCCTCTTCTTTATAGAAGCGGAGGTTTTCCAGCAACAGCACGTCGCCGTTTTTCATGGCGGCCACCATCTTTTCCACTTCGGGCCCCACGCAGTCCGGGGCAAACAGCACCTCGCGGTTCAGGAGCCGCGCCAGGCGCGCCTGCACCGGCTTGAGGCTGTATTTCGGGTTGCGCTCGCCGTCCGGCCGCCCCAGGTGCGAGGCGAGGATCACCTTCGCCCCCCGGTCGATCAGGTCGTTGATCGTTTGAAGCGTCCCGCGGATGCGGGTGTCGTCGGTGATTTTCTGGAAATCGTCCAGTGGCACGTTGAAATCGACCCGGACGAAGCAGCGCTTGCCGCCCACGTCCAGCTTGTCCATCGTCAGCTTGTTCAGCATCGGACTAAAGCCCCTTTTTCTCGAGGAACTTGACGAGATCGATCACGCGGTTGCTGTAGCCCCATTCGTTGTCGTACCATGAAAGCACCTTCAGCAGTTTCTTGTCCAGCACCTTGGTGGACATGGCGTCGACGATGCTGGAGTTGGCGTTCCCCTTGAAATCGCTGGAGACGAGCGGCAGGTCGCAGTATTCCAAGATGCCTTTCAGCTTGCCGTTGGCGGCTTCCTTCAGGGCGGCGTTCACCTCTTCGCTGGAGGTCTCTTTTTCGAGGATGCAGACGAGGTCGACCAGCGAAACGTTCGGGGTGGGAACGCGGATGGAAAGGCCGTCCAGCTTCCCTTTCAGTTGCGGCAGCACCAGGCCGACCGCCTTGGCGGCGCCGGTGGTGGTGGGAATCATGGAGAGCGCGGCGGCGCGGGCGCGGCGCAGATCGCTGTGCGGCAGGTCGAGCACCCGCTGGTCGTTGGTGTAGCTGTGGATGGTGGTCATCTGGCCGCTGACGAAGCCGAATTTTTCGATGAGCACTTTCACCACCGGCGCGAGGCAGTTGGTGGTGCAGGATGCGTTCGAGATGATGTTGTGCTTGGCCCGGTCGTACTTGTCCTCGTTGACGCCCAGCACGATGGTGATGTCTTCGTCGGTGGCCGGGGCGCTGATGATCACTTTTTTCGCGCCGGCGGTGAGATGCTTCTGCGCGCCGTCCCGCTTGGTGAAGATGCCGGTCGATTCGATGGCGATGTCGACGCCGAGCGCCTTCCACGGCAACGCGGCCGGGTCTTTCTCTTTCAGCACTTTTACCGCGCGGCCCGCCACCTTGATGGTGTCGCCTTCGACGACGACATCCTCCTCCAGGTTGCCCAGCACCGAGTCGTATTTCAGCAGGTGCCCCAGCGTCTTGGGTTCGGTGATATCGTTCACCGCCACGAATTCGATGCTCTTATCGTGCAAAGCCGCCCGCAGGATGTTGCGTCCGATGCGTCCAAAGCCGTTGATTGCGACCTTAATAGCCATTTGGTTGATTCTCCTCAAAAAGCGGTTGCCGGTGGTATGTTGACATTACATTTATACGCCCGCCCCGGCGGCCAGTCAACAATGGAAAGAGGCCGTTTTTCGCGGTGTTGCGCCATGATCGGATTTTAAAGAAATAAAAACCCGTTGGACGGACTCGAAGTAAAATACACCCATTAATGGGGACCGCTATCCGTCTCTTTCCCGCCGCCGAATTCCTCTTCGGGTTGATGGCCGGGGTGCTTGCCTATCGGTTGTGGGGGTTTTCGGCTTTCGCCCTGCTCCTGCTCACCGCGGCGTCGCTTCTCCTCATCCTCATTTCAAAAATGCCGTTGCGCGGCCGCATTCTTTTGCCGCTGTTCGCCGCCGCCGGGGTTTGGGGGATGTGGCACGCCGCCGCCGCGTTCGACGCGCCGGAACACATCGTCAACAACGTGCCGGTGAACGGCGAATTGACCGGGCGGATAACGGGCGGGTTCGAGTATTATCCCTCCGGCTGTCACTTTATCCTTGAGGCCGAAACGCTGGACGGACGCCCCGTGCGCGGAGGCGTGCAGGTGTCATTGCGGAATGTGGAGGGGGAAGCGCCGCTGCCGGGGGATGCCGTCCGGATCGCCGGCGCGCGGCTGAAGCCGGTCACCGGCATGCGCAACATCGGCGGGTTCGATTACGCGGCGCACATGCGGGACGCCGGTGTCGGCGCGCGGCTTTCGGCGCGGGGGGATGCGGTGACCGTTGTCGAGCGCGGGGCCGGTTGGCGTCCCGCCAACATCGGCGAACGCTTGCGCCGCGCGATGAACGGCTTCATCGCTCACTATTATCCGGCGGAGCGCGCCCCGGCCGCGGCCGCCATGAGCATCGGCATTACCGGCGCCCTTTCGCGGCAGGAAAAGCGCAACTACGCCATGGCCGGCATCGCCCACCTTTTCGCCGTTTCGGGGCTGCATGTCGGCTTTATCAGCGGCATCGCGTTTTTTGCCTTCAACTATTTGCTTTTTAATTTTTGCTGGCTTTTCAACCGCGCGTGGGCGGAGGAAGGTTTTCACCGGCGCGCCGCCGCGCTGGCGGCGCTGTTGGCGGTAGGGCTGTTCGTCTTCACCGCCGGGGCAAAGGTATCCGCCGTGCGCGCCGGCATCATGGCGGCCGCCTTTTTCACCGCCATTGCCGCCCGGCGGGAAAACCAAATGCTCAACGCGCTCGCCATCGCCGCCATGCTGACGCTGCTGTGCGACCCGGCGGCGCTTTTCAGCGTTTCGTTCATCCTTTCATACGGGGCGGTGCTGACTATCATCGTGATGATGGCGCGCGATGAAGGGGAAGAGCCCGATCCGCTGGAAAATCCCGCGCCGGAAAAAAGCTGGCGGCGGAGACGGGCGGACGAACTGTGGCTGACGGTGAAAATCAGCGCGGCCATCACGGTGGCGCTCGCCCCGGTGATGATGGCGGTGTTCAACGAGCTGTACGGGGCGGGGATCGTGGCGAACATTGCCGCCATTCCGCTTGGGGCCGTGGCGGTGCCGTCGGTGTTCGCCGCCGCGTTCGCCGGTTATTTCTTCCCGCCGCTTGCGCCGGCCGCGGCGTGGATTTCATCGCTTCCGTTCGCAATGCTGGACGGCATGGCCGCATTGTTCGCCGCGCATCCGCTGCTCTCGTTCTCCGGCCCCGCCCCCGCGCCGTGGCTCATCGCATTCTTTTACGCGGCGCTCGCCCTTTTGGCGTTTTACCGCGGACGCCTCGCGTATCTGCTTTCAGCCGCCTGTATCGCGGCGGCCGTCCTGTTTTATTGGCCCGCGCCGCGGAGCCACGGCGAGTTCCGCTTTATCGACGTGGGGCAGGGAGACGCAACCCTCATCCTCTTCAAGGAAGGGGCGAGCGTGCTGGTGGACGGAGGCCCGGCCTTCGGGAATTTCGACGCGGGCGATCTGGCGGTGCTCCCCGAATTGCGGCGGCTCGGCATCCGGAAGCTGGATGCGGTGATCGCCACGCACGGCGATATGGATCATGTGGGGGGCCTCTTCGCCCTGATCCGCCGCTTTCCCGTGGCGGCCTATTACGACAACGGCGGCGACGAGAAGATGCTCCCCGCGCTGCGCGCCGCGGCGGCGGAGCGCGGAACGCGCGTGGGGCGGCTCGTGGCGGGGAACCGCCTCGCCTTCGGCGGCGGAAGCATCGACGTGCTCTCCCCCACGCCGGAGTTTTTCGCGGCGGTGACGGAGCGCAAGGACAACAACCGCTCGCTGGTGCTGATGGCGGCGATGGAAGGAAAACGGCTGCTCCTTCCCGGCGACGCCGAAAAGCCGGTGGAGCGCGAGCTGCTTGCGCGCCGCGCGCCGGTGAACGCCGGTCTTTTGCATGTGGCGCACCACGGCAGCCGCAGCTCCACCACGCCGGAATTCACCGCGGCGGTGGCGCCAAAGCTGGCGGTGATCAGCGCGGGGGTGATGAACCACTACCGCTTTCCGGCGCGCGCCACGCTCGAAACGCTGGCGGCCCAAAACGCCGCGGTGTTCCGCACCGATCTTGTGGGGGAGATCGTGCTCCGTCCCGCGCCGGGCGGATTTTTCCTTACAACATGGTCCGACCCGGTGGAACGGTTTTTCCCGGCCGAGTGAGCGCCCACGCGCCCATCCCGCAATTTTCACCGTAGTTCTCCGTTTTGAAGAAACCGGTGCTATAATCCAACACCGCACGGGCGAATAGCTCAGTTGGTAGAGCGCCAGCCTTACAAGCTGGATGTCACAGGTTCGAGCCCTGTTTCGCCCACCATTTTTATTTTGGCTTGACGTAAAATGACGACATTGGCTTGGCAATGCCGCCGTGTGGCTCGAAACGCGCGCCGCGGCGCGAGCAGGGCGGAGCGCATCCGGGCATGGACGCCCGGATAGCGGCGGGCGGGGGCCGATGGAGCGGGAGCGTGATGCGGCCGCGACAGTGGCCGAGCCCTGTTTCGCCCACCATTTTTATTTTGGTTTGACATAAAATGAAGACATGGTGAAAAAGCCAAATCCTTCCCGCCACACCCCTCCCAAAAAAACGTATTCAAAAGAGTTCAATCTTTTGCGGCCCGGCACCGGCATCCGCTTCATGCCGCAAGAAGAGTGGGGGCGGCCCGGAAAGAGCATGGCCGCGCCGCTGCGGCTCGCGCTGCTCATGCTCCTGCTGGGGGGCGCCGCCATGCTGTATCTCAATCTCCCGGAACCCCCTCCCGCGCGGCGCGCCGCGCCGGTTTCCATCGCCCCTCCGCCGCGCATCTTGCGGGAAGAGGCGGTAACGGCAAATGCCGCTCCGGTTATCGATGTGCCAGTGCGGCGGGAAACGCCCGCGGCGGCGCAAACGGCGGATGCCGCCGCGCTCAAGCAGGCGGAATCCCCGCCAGCCGCGCCCCGGTGGCGCATCCGTTTCGGCATTTTTCTCCTGCGCGAAAACGCCGAACGCCATGCGCAATCGCTGGCGAAAAAAGGGGTGATCGCCGCCGCCGAGACGGCGTTGCGCCCGATGTCCGCCTTTACGGTCAAGGCTGGCCCGGCCAATGACGCCGCCGCCTGGAAAGAGCTGAAAACCGCCGGGGAAAAATTAAATGTTGCGCCAATGGCCGAAGTTGACGGAAAATATCTAATTGTAGGCCCCATTTGGTTGAAAGACCGCGCATTGGTGGCGGAAAAACATTTCAGGGCCGCCAGTGTCCGAACGGAGATTGTGGAAGAGCGCAAAGACCGGGAAGTATTTAAGGTTGTCTCCGCCCCGTTTGAAACAGCCGAAGCGGCCAAGCGGGCGATAGGGGAAATGAAAACCAACGGCATTGAGGGTGTGATCGATGAGTGAAGCCGCCGAGGGGAAAAGCCCGCAACTGGCGTTGCCCAACCTGCCCGACAAAATGTTCCACAAGATAAGCGATGTCGCCGCCATCGCCGGCATCGAAACCCATGTGCTGCGCTACTGGGAGACCGAGTTCCCCGAACTGACCCCGCGCAAAAGCCAGAGCGGCCGCCGCCTCTACAGCCGGCAGGACATCGAGCTGGTGCTGGAGATAAAATCGCTGCTGTACGACGAGGGGTTTTCCATCGCCGGGGCGAAGAAGCGGCTGCAGAAAAGAAAGAAGACCGCCAGCGAGCGGGACGCCATCATCGAAGCGGTGCGCCAGACCAAAAAAGGGCTGGCCGACATTTTAAGCATTCTCAACGGCGGCTGACGCGCCGCTCTTTTGAAAATTATCGCATTGGTTTGCATTTTTTGTGGCCGCAAACCTGATTTTTGTCATCTGAGTGCAACGAAGAATCCCTTTCCGGAAAGAGATACTTCGCCCCCGGCTCAGGATGATAGGATCGGCTGAATAAATATGCGGCGGCGAAGCTTGCGGAAGGAGGAGCGGAATTGAATTTCTCAATCCGCTCCGGAAATGGCCTATAGGCCGTTGCCCGTGCCACCGTTGGGAAGGGCAACTCCGAAAAATTCAAACTGAGACACCCCTGAATCGAGGTAAACTTCAGCTTGCGGCGAAACCGGTTCGCTCAATCGTAAGATAATCCCATCAGCAAAACCGCGTGGGCGCGTATGAAAGTACTCCCCGGTCAGGCTTCGCGTTGGGGCGGCGGCGGAAGCGGCTCGTCCCACAGCGCGGCGGAACGCGATGCGGCCAAGCCCTTCACGGCGCCCACGAAACGCTCCACCGGTATCTCGTTCACCGTTTCGCCGCTGCGCAGACGCACCGAGAGGTTTTTCGCGCCAGCTTCCTTTTCGCCGATGATGAGCATGTACGGCACCTTCACCATCTGCGCGTTGCGGATTTTCTTGTTCACCCGCTCGCCGGCGGTGTCCACTTCGGCGCGGATACCGTCGGCGGCCAGCTTTTGGCGCAGCTCTTCGCAGTAACCGTTCTGGTTGTCGGTCACCGGCAGCAGCATCACCTGCACCGGGGCGAGCCAGACGGGGAAATTCCCCGACACGTGCTCGATGTAGATGCCCAAAAACCGTTCCAGCGAGCCGAGGATGGCGCGGTGCAGCAGCACCGGGCGGTGGCGGCCGCCGTCGCTGCCGACGTATTCCAGCCCGAAGCGCTCCGGCATGGAAAAATCGACCTGTATGGTGCCAAGCTGCCAGTTGCGCTTGATGCAGTCTTTCACGTTGAACTCTATCTTGGGGCCGTAGAACGCCCCCTCGCCTTCTTTTATCTTGTACGGGATGCCCTTCTTGTCCAGCGGCACCTTAAGCGCATTGGTGGCGGTCTCCCATATCTCCTCGCTCCCCATGCTGTGCTCCGGCCGGGTGGCGATGTAGATGGTGATGTCGTCGAAGCCGAACACTTTGTAGGTGGACATCACCGCGTCGACGAAGAGCGCGATTTCCTCTTCTATCTGCTCCGGCGCGCAGAAGAGGTGTCCGTCGTCCTGCGTGAAGGCGCGGGCGCGGAAGAGGCCGTGCAACACGCCGGAAAGCTCGAAGCGGTGTACATGCCCCATCTCCATCAGCCGCAACGGCAGATCGCGGAACGAGCGGAGCGCTTCTTTGTAGATGAGTATCGCGCCGGGGCAGTTCATCGGCTTCACCGCGTATTCGCGGTCTTCCGCCGAGGTGAAGTACATGCTGTTCCGGTAGTTTTCGTAGTGGCCCGACTGGTGCCACAGCTCCACGCTGAGCACTTCGGGGGTTTTTATCTCCTGCGCCCCCTGCGTTGCGTAGAGCGAGCGGATGTGGTCGAGCAGCATATTGAAGACCTTCAGCCCCTTGGCGTGCCAGAAGACGAAGCCCGGCCCCTCGTCGTGGAACGAGAAGAGGTCGAGTTTTCTTCCGGTCTCGCGGTGGTCGCGCTTGCGCGCCTCCTCCAGCATGGTTTTGTACTCTTTCAGCTCGTCCCGCGTGGCGAAGCAGAGGCCGTACACCCGCTGGAGCGCTTCGTTCTTGCTGTCGCCCAGCCAGTAGGAACCGGCGATGCGGTCGATGCTGAACGCGCCGATCTGCCCGGTGTTTTCCACGTGCGGGCCGCGGCAGAGGTCGGTGAATCCGTCCTGCGTGTAGGTGCTGACGCTTGCTTCGTTTTTCAGCAGGTCGTTGAGCGCCTTTATCTTGTATTCCTGCGCCTTGAACAGCTCCAGCGCCTGCGCGCGCGAAACCTCGGCCCGCTCGAACGGCTTTTTCGCCTTCTGGATGCGCTGCATCGCTTTTTCGATCTTGCCCAAATCCTCCTGCTTCAGCGCGCCGTCGGGAATTTTCACGTCGTAGTAGAAGCCGTCTTCCGTCTCCGGGCCGAACGCGAACTGCGCGTTGGGGTAGAGTTCCTTTATCGCCTGCGCCATGACGTGCGCGGCGGAGTGTCTCATCGCGTGTAAATCAGTCAATTAAAACCTCGTTTGTTTCCTTGTTAAGAGCGCTCATTATAAAGTAGCACCCCGCCATTAACAAATAACCGGCGGCGATCATCCAGACCATGCGCGGCAAGTCCGCCGAAGGAAGAAAGAGCCGTCCGTCGGCGAACGGCGAGTGTATCAGCCCCACCACGGTAAAGGCGGCGGCCGCCAGCGCGGCGAGCGCGGCGTGGCGCAATTTGCGGTCGATGAGAAAGGCCAGCATCGCGGCCCAAATCATGGCGGTGCAGACGAAGCCGTTGCCCAGCACCATCACCGCGTTGTAGGTCTGCTGAAAGTCGGGCGGCATCTTATCAAGCGAAAGGCCCCCCATCCCCATCACCGTGTTGTACTGGATGAAGACGAGATCGGCCACCACCGGGATGAAGCAGATGGCGACGGCGGGCAGGTGCCGCTTATCGCTTTCGCCAAACGCCTGCGCGGTGACTTCAAGGCCGATGAAGATGAGTATCGGCACCATCACCGATTCCGGCAGCAGCGCGATAAGCCAGCCGATAAGCCCCACCATCGCGCCCAGCCCGATGAACAGCCCGGTGGCAAGCGTGTAGGCGGCGCGCCCCCCCATCCGCTTGTATGCGGGGTGGCCGATGTAGGGGGTGTTCTGTATCACCCCGCCGCAGATGCCGGCGATGAGCGTGGCGAAGCCTTCCACCAGCAGGATGTCGCGCGTGGGGTAGTGGTCGCCCGCCACGGCGGCGCTTTCGGTGTTATCGATGCCGCCGATGACGTTGGTGATGGCGATGGGAATGGCGATGGGGAGATACTTCGCGCCGAGCGCAAGGCCGTCCAGCCAGTGCATGGTGGGGATGGGGAGCGACAGCGCGAACGACGCTTCCATGTGGTTGTGCGGCCCGGCGAAGCCCGCCGCTTTGCTGATGTAGTAGACCAGCGTGCCGAGCGCCACCGCGCCGAGCGCGCCGGGGATTTTGAAGGGGAGTTTCACCCGCGCGGTGAGCGTGAGCAGGATCACGCCCAGCGCCACGAGGCCCGCCACGGGATCGGAAAATATTTTCAGCGCCGGGAGGTAGGCGATGAAGATGGCGGCGATGGCGGCCAGCGAGCCGAGCAGCGCCGCGCGGGGAACATTGCGGCGCACCGCTTCGCCGAAGAACGCGGTGATGGTCTTTACCGCCCCCATCACCACCAGCACCGCCATGCCGGCGGCCCACGCCTTGTCGGCGTCGTGCGTGACGGCGTAGGCGGGGCCGACCACGCCGAGCGTGAGGCCGAACAGCGCGATGGCGTCTATCCCCAGCGGCATGGCGCAAACGTCCTGCCGCCGCTCTTTGTTGGCGAGGCGGAACGCCATCCATGTGTAGGCGATGTCCCCCAGCATCACGCCCAGCGCCGTGCCGGGCACCATCTTTAGCAGCACCACATCGGCGGGCATCTGGAAGATGCCCATGAGGATGGAGGAAAGGACGACGAGGCCGGTCATGTTGTCAAGCATGAGGCCGAAGAAGGCGTTCACGTCGCCGGGGGCGGCCCAGCGGTACTTGAAGCGCGGATTTAGCGGCTGTTCCATCCGCGTAAGAATACCCGATTTTTATCCGGAGCCGCCACCCATACAGCCGTCATCCTGAGCGCAGCGAAGTATCCCTTTCCGGAACGAGATTCTTCGCTGCGCTCAGAATGACAAAACCGCCCCCCGTGCAAAGGCCGCGCTGAAGTTTGGTACCGCAGGATTCATCCTGCGGTTGTCCCCAAAGGGGGCAAGCCCTCTTGGCCCCTCGCGGGCCAACAACAGAATGAATTCTGTTGTACCGGCGCAATACCTTATTAGCCGGGAATTTGGGCCTCCTGCGGTTCCCTTTGCTTACAGCCGCTTTTTGAATGACGCTTGACTATCATCTTGAGCAGATAGAAGTGGAATGCAAAGCCAAAAAGATTCTGACCACCGCCTAAATAGGCTTTCTCTTATTGAATTACGTGTAATTGAAGCCGAATTCAGGGATTTATTGATTTGCGACTATTTTGGAATTTCCCAATTTACAAATTGAGATCGACGGACAGCCGGAATTTGATTCAAACAATCCTTTAGCTTTTTCCCCTTCAGATGCCAAAACTTGACGGTTCCTTTAGGGGGCACTGCCGGAACAGCATTTTTTAGCATAAATGGATTGCTTAAGACGTATCCATAACGCCCTTGGAACCATTTTTTTGTTTTTTTGGTTACTCTATTTCTTTAATCACATCAATGATGTCGATGAAGCCGATGATGTGGCCTTTTTTTACGTCGTCCCATTTTATCTCAACCCCATATTTTTCCTTGCAATACTCAAATCGTGATTCCATCCTGCTTTTTGATGCATAAATTGCAATTGTGCCGCGCTTCCGCAGGTTGGCCGATCGATTTTCAACGTTTTTGCCATGTTCAAAAATACAACTCGCCCATGGTTGGGCGACACAAAGTGCGGACATCTGTTCTGGATATTTGCTCTTCATCAGAATTCTCCCGTATTTTGCCCGGCCACGGCGAAACCGAAAATCTGAAAAATGGCGGCCACCTGCGCTCCGGATAAACGCCGGAGTTTAGGCATGTATCGGCTCAAGCTCCATGCTCACCATGAGGGGGGCATTGGGGGCCAAGCCCATCTCTTCCAGGCTTTCGCCTTCCATATGCAGAGCCAATGCCTCTTGCATGTTTTTTACCGTTTCGTCTATCGTTGCCCCCTGCGTAACCACCGGCAGGTTGACACACTCGGCCACGTAGCCGCGCTCATTGCCCGGATACACGATAATTTGTATTACGTTGCGTCTCATACTTTCACCTCTGGTTATTAGCCGGTCTCTTGTGGCTTGGCACAGGCTTTTATTCTACCACTTTCACTCCAGCGAGTAGTCTTTCACCTTCTTGGTGAGGGTGTTGCGGTTGATGCCGAGCAGGGCGGCGGTCTTTATTTTGTTGCCGCGGCATTTCGCCAGCCCCTGCCGAATCATCTCCGCCTCGATCTGGCCGACGATGCGGCCGTGTATTTCGTCCCCCCCCTGCTGGATGATGCGGCCGATCCAGTCGGCCATCTCTTCGGGGGCCTGCTCCTCCACCTTGCTGAAGTGGTGCGGCATCAGCACCTCGTCGCTCCCCATGACCAGCGCGCGCTTGATGGCGTTTTGCAGTTGCCGCACGTTGCCGGGCCAGTTGCGTTTCGCCAGCTCGGCGCACGCCTCGTCGGCTATCCGCTTGCCGCCGCCGTACCGCTTCACGAAATAGCGGGCCAGCAGCTCGATATCGCCGACCCGCTTGCGCAGCGGCGGCACCGGTATGTGCAGCACGTTGAGGCGGTGAAACAGGTCTTCGCGGAAATGCCCTTCCCGCACCATCGCCTCCAGATCGCGGTTGGTGGCGGCGGCGAAGCGCACATCCACCGGCGTTCCTTTGCGCGCGCCGACCGGGGTGATTTTCCCCTCCTCCAGCATCCGCAGCAGCTTCGCCTGCATCTTGGGGCCGATCTCGCCTATCTCGTCCATGAAGAGCGTGCCGCCGTCGGCTTCTTCCACCAGCCCTTTCTGGTCGCGGTCGGCCCCGGTGAACGCCCCCTTGATGTGGCCGAAGAGTTCGCTCTCCATCAGGTCTTTGGGGATGGCGGAACAGTTCACGGTGACGAACGGCCGTGCCGCGCGGTCGCTGAACTCGTGCAGGTTGCGCGCCACCAGTTCCTTGCCGCTGCCGCTTTCGCCGGTGATGAGCACGGTGAAGTTGGAGGCGGCGGCCTTGCCGATTTTTTTGAACAGCGACTGCATCGGCGCGCTGCGCCCGATGATCTCGTAGCGGCCCGGCGCGGCGGCCTCCGGCGCGGCCTCTTTCGCCGCTCCCGCCAGCGCGGCGCGCTGCTCGATGCGGTCGAGTATCTGCTCGATCTCGTTGAGGTCCAGCGGTTTCACCAGATACTCGAACGCGCCCCGTTTCACCGCCTTGATGGCGTTGTCCATGGTGGCGTCGGCGGTCATCACCACGCAGGGAGTGGCGATGCCGCGCTCTTTTATCCAGCCGAGCAGATCCAGCCCCTGGCCGTCCGGCAGGCGGATGTCGAGGAACGCGGCGAAGAAGCGCCCGGCGTGGAGTTTTTCCTTCGCCTCGGCGATGGTGGCGGCGGTGGCGGCGGCATAGCCTTTGCGCTGCGCCGTTCGGGAAAGCACGAGGCGGAGCGACGCTTCGTCTTCGACGATGAGAACGGTTTTTTCGTGTTTCACGGCGGTGCGGCTGCCGCGTTGCGCAGCCCCGGCATGAAGCGGATGGCGGCCACCGCCTACTTCTCCTTCACGCCGGCGTTGGGCGCCGCCGGCCGCGCTTTGCCGCCGTGCCCCAGCGCCGCATCCCGCTCGCGGTAGGAATGCGCGCGGAGCAAATCGATCTCCCGCGCCGTCCGCTCGATCTCGTCGTCAATACGCAGGAGCGAGTCGAGCTCGGCGGCGGCCCCATCATCCGGCACGTCGGCGATCCGCCCGTCTTTATATGCCTTGTAGTAGCGTTCCCCCAGCCGCCGGTAACACGCATCGCGCGCGCCGGAATAATTCGCCACGATCAGTTTGTAGATGAACAGGTCTTTCTGCTCCCTCAAGTGGCTGGCGATGACGGCCGCGAGGCGTTTGATATCTTCCCACATGGCTTTATTTCGCCGGGGGGGGTGATGGCTGTTTGGCGGCGGGCGCGGGCGGAGCAACGGCCGCTTCGGGCATGGCGGCGGCGGGCGCCTCGGCCGGGGCCGCTGCCTCCTCGGCGGGCGCGGCTTCCGGCGTCTTCTCATCCAGCATGGCGAGGATTTCATTCACCTCGCTGCGGAGCCGTTCGATTTTGGAAAGCGCTTCCGGCTCCACCTGAAATTCCACGGTCATCGCGTCCAGCGTGCGGGTGGTGCGCATCAGTTCTATCTTGAGCGCCGCCGGGGCGGGGCTGCCGGAATGTTTCAGCTCGTCCACGGCGGTGAGCGCCTGCTGCGCGTGTATTTCAGCCGACTTGATGTTCACGTTGGAACGGTAAAAGAAAACAGCGGCCAGCACCAGCGCCACGATGCCGATCACCAGCGAGGTGAGCGAAAGGGCGGTGCCGGACGGGCGCTGCTCCGGAAGTTCGTCCTCCAGCGGCTCCGGCTCCGGGAGCGGGCTGTAGAGGGGGCGTTCGGCGGGGGGGTATTTCCCCTCGGATTTTTCGGCGAGGCGTTTGCGCTCACGCTCGGCGGCGTTGCCGCCGCTGCCGGGCGGAATTTCGCTATAACCCCATGAGCTGTCTTCCATGACACTATCTTACCGGAACATTGCGAAAAGTCTCAACTAATCCGCCGTACGCCGTCCCGCCCGCGCGGGATGTAAAAAACGGCTAGAACCCGGATTCCGAAGCTGGATGCCGCTTTTCGATACGGGTGGCTTGCCGCATAGCGCAATTCACGGAAAACGCCGGAAAATCCGTCATCGGGTTCGTCCCGGATCGAAATTGGAAACACACTCTTTTGTACATCCAAGGAAATGGCATTGGCCGTGGACATATCTGAAAAGCAATGCGGTACATATACGTCTATCATTTTCAATTTCGGAAACGGGGTAGAATGGAGATGGGCAAGTTGCCCGCCGTTCCGCAAGGAGATACCGCATGACCCCGAAAAAAGGGATTTTTCGCGGCTTTGGCCGCAACGTCTATGCCGCCGGGTTCGTCAGCCTGTTCATGGACATCAGCTCGGAGATGGTCTATTCGCTCGTCCCGCTGTTCCTCGCCAACACGCTCGGCGTGAACAAATCCATTATCGGCTTCATCGAGGGGGTGGCCGAAAGCACCGCCAGCGTCCTGCGCGCGTTTTCCGGCTACATCTCCGACCGGATGGGCACCCGCAAGTGGGTGATGGCGGCGGGGTACGGCATCTCGGTGCTCTCGCGCCCGCTCATCGCGATGGGGAACAACTGGGGCGAGGTGATGGTCTACCGCTTCACCGACCGGTTCGGCAAGGGAATCCGATCCGCCCCGCGCGACGCCATCATCGCGGAATCGACGCACCGCGACTCGTTCGCGCGCGCCTTCAATTTCCACCGCGCGATGGACACGGTCGGGGCGGTGCTGGGGCCGCTTATCGCCTTCATGCTCCTCGCGGCGTATCAGGACAACTACCGCCTCGTCTTCTGGCTGTCAATTATCCCCGGCGTTGTCGCCGTGGCGCTCATCATCATATTTATCCAGGACGTGCCCGTGCCGCCCCCTCCGCGCGAGAAAAAGACCGGGCTTTCGGCAAAACACTTCGATTGGAAGTTCCGCCTCTTCCTCATCATCGCAACACTCTTCGCGCTGGGGAACGTCAGCGATTTCTTCCTGATCCTCCGCGCGCAGGATGTCGGCATCCCCGTCACCACCATCCCGGTGGTCTACCTTTTTTTCAACCTGATCTATTCGCTTTTCGCCATCCCCGCCGGCGTCATGGCCGACACCTACGGCAAGAAGCGGTTGATCCTCGTGGGAATGGCGCTCTTCGCCCTCCTCTTCCTCGGCTTTGCGCAGGCCCAAAGCCCCCGCGCCATCTGGTTTCTTTTCGCCCTCTACGGCATCTTCATGGGGCTGACCGAGGGGATACAGAAAGCGTACCTCGCCACCATCATCCCGGCGGAGTACAAGGCGACCGCCTACGGCATATTCAACGCGGCGGTCGGCGCCGCCATGCTGCCCAGCGGCATCATCGCCGGGTGGCTGTGGGACGCCTACTCCCCCGCCGCCACCTTCTATTTCGGCGCGGCCACCGCCACGCTTTCGGCGCTCGCCTTCGCCGTCTACAGCGGCTGGGTGGACCGCGAAAAGGCGCTGCGCCAACGCAGGCCCGGCGCGGTACAATAGCCGAAATATGGAACTGACATTTAGCGGTATTTGGGGGCAGGAGCACGCGCTGGGCGTGCTGGGCCAGAGTTTGCGGCGCGGCGCGGTCGCCAGCGCCTACCTCTTCGCCGGGCCGCGCGGCACCGGCAAAACCACCGCCGCGCTTGCCTTCGCCAAGGGGCTGCTCTGCTCCGGCGCCGAAACCGTGCCGTGCGGCGTCTGCCGCTCCTGCAAGATGGTCGACGCCAAATCCCACCCCGATTTCGTGCATGTGTACGTGAAAGATTCGCTGGTGCATATGCTTCCCGATTTTTCGGAAGAGCTGGAGGAATCCAAGGGGAAGGACCCCGTGAAAATTTTGCGGATGGCGGAGATGAGAAAAATCATCTCGGCCCTCTCCCTGAAATCCTACATGGGGGGACGCAAGGTCTGCATCATGGAAGATACCGACACGATACTGCGCACCACCGCCAACGCGTTCCTCAAAACGCTGGAGGAGCCGCCGGGGAATACCGTCATCATCCTCATTTCGTCCAATCCGGCCGGGCTGCTGCCGACCATCGTCTCGCGCTGCCGCCAGATACGTTTTGTGCCGATGCCCCCCGAAAAGCTCGCCCCGCTGCTGGAAGAAACGCTGGGAACCTTGCCGAACGAGGCGTTGCGCCTGGCCCGGCTTGCCGAGGGGTGCCCCGGCACGGCGCGCGGCGGGGGGATGGAAAAAATGAAGGAGATAGACGCCGCCGCGCGCGAGTTGACGGCGATGCTGCCGGAGCTGGCGCCGGAGGCGATTATCCGCTTCGCCGAAAGCTGGAAGGAACGCCGCGCGGACATCCCGGCCCTGCTGGAACGGATACTCGAAACCCTGCGGATGGCGCAGCGGAGCGCTTTGGGCGTGTCATCGGGCGCAAATGATGATATTGTAAAGACTTATAACGGCATTCCGGATGAACGGGTGATGGACGGCTTCGACGCCATATTGGCGGCGAGGCCGCAACTGGTCTTCAACCCGAATGTACAGCTGTACCTGGAAGCCTTGCTTTTTAACGTGCAATCGATAATTAAATATGGATACCCGCTTGGAAACACAACTGATTGAAAACGACTTCACCGTCGGGGTGACCTTCCGCCACAGCGCGCGCGCCGCGGAGTTCCGCTGCAATCATCTCGACCTGCGGGTGGGGGATGCCTGCGTGGTGGATACCGAACGGGGCCCCTGCATCGGCACGGTGAACCGCTCCCGCATCAGGGCCGAAGGACGCC
This sequence comes from Nitrospinota bacterium, assembly GCA_016217735.1. Taxonomy (NCBI): domain Bacteria; kingdom Pseudomonadati; phylum Nitrospinota; species Nitrospinota bacterium. The sequence continues at coordinate 17,297 of JACRGQ010000033.1, read as the reverse complement.
GCTGCCACAAGCAGCTCCGCAACGTGCTGCGCAAGGCCAGCCCGCGCGACATCGAGGTGGACAAGCGCAACATCGAAAAGGAAAAAGAGATTTACCGCGGCGCCCGCCAGAAAATAAAAGAGCAAAGGATCAGGATGAAGCTCTCCCAGGTGGAGGTGACCTTCGACGAAAAGCGGGCCATCATCTACTTCACCTCCGAAGACCGGGTGGACTTCCGCGAAATGGTGAAACAGCTCGCCGCCGAATGCAACGTCCGGATAGAGATGCGGCAGGTCGGCGTGCGCGACGAGGCCAAGCAGCTTGGCGGCCACGGCATCTGCGGCGTTAAGCTCTGCTGCAGCTCGTTCCTGGCGGATTTCGCGCCGGTCTCCATCAAGATGGCAAAGGATCAGAACCTCTCGCTCAATCCGGTGAAAATCTCCGGCGTCTGCGGCAGGCTGATGTGCTGCCTCACCTACGAGCAGGATTTCTACAAGGAAATGCAGAAGATCGTTCCCCGCACCGGCAAAACGGTCATCACCCCCGAAGGGCGCGGCAAGGTGCTGGTGGCGGATTTCCTCCGCCAGCGCGTCACCGTGATTGTGGAAGGGGAAAAGGGGATCATGGTCTTTGAAGCGGCGCAGGTGCAGCTTGCCTTCCCGCCGCAGCAACAGCAGCAGAAAAGGCCGGGCGGCCCGCCACAGCAGCAGGACGGCAAACGGCGCGACCGCGACAACAGGGACAGGGACAGGGACCGCGGCCCCCGTCCGCCGCGCGAGGAACAGCCGCCGCGTGAAGGACAACCGCCGCGCCCCCCGCAAGCGGAAAAAGACCTCCCCCCCGAACAGCTTATTAAAGAACTGGAAGAGCACGGGGAAAATGGCGGCGAGAACGGTTCCAACGGGGAACCGGCGGCGGAATAGCGCCGCTCCCCACCCTTAACATCTGCGGAAAACTATGAAACGGTTTTACATAACCACCCCCATCTACTACGTCAACGACGTGCCGCACCTCGGCCACGCATACACCACCGTGGCGGCCGACGTGCTGGCCCGCTACCACCGTAAACTCCTCGGCAAAGATAATGTTTTCTTCCTCACCGGCACCGACGAGCACGGCCAAAAGGCCGAGCAGGCCGCGAAAAAAACGGGCGAGCCGATCCAAGAGTACGTGGACAGGCATGCCAAGGTCTTTGAAGACCTCTGGCCCAGGCTGGGCATCACCAACGACGATTTCATCCGCACCACCCAGCCGCGCCACACAACCAAAGTTCAGCTTGCCCTGAAAACGCTAAAGGAAAAAGAACTCATCTACGCCGCCGACTACGAGGGGTGGTACTGCGTGCCGGACGAACGCTTCTGGACGGAGAAAGACCTGAAAGACGGCAACTGCCCCGACTGTGGCCGCAAGGTGGATCAGATACGCGAGAAAAACTATTTCTTCAAGATGGGTTCGTACCAGCAGCGGCTGATTGACCACATTAAGGCCAATGCCGATTTTATCGCGCCCGACTCGCGCCGCAACGAGGTGCTTGGCTTCCTCCAAAAACCGCTGGGCGATCTCTGCATCAGCCGCCCCAAATCGCGCCTGCCGTGGGGGATAGAGCTTCCGTTCGACCGCGACTACGTCGCCTACGTTTGGTTTGACGCGCTGGTCAATTACATTTCCGCGCTGGATTATCCCGGCGGAGAACGATTCAAAAAGTTTTGGCCCGCCGCCGTACATCTAATCGGCAAGGACATCCTCACCACCCACGCCGTTTATTGGAGCACCATGCTGATGGCGCTGGAACTGGACCTGCCGAAAAAAATATTCGCGCACGGCTGGTGGACGGTGGACGGAAAAAAGATGAGCAAGTCGCTCGGCAACGTGGTCGCCCCCGGCGTGGCGGCGGATGCGGTGGGGGCGGATGCGTTCCGCTATTTCCTGATGCGCGAAGTGCCGTTCGGCCTCGACGGCGATTTTTCCGCCGCACAACTTATCGCCACTACCAACGTGGATTTAGCGAATAACCTTGGAAATCTCGTGTCCCGCACTCTTATGATGATAGAAAAATATCGGGGTAGTCTGATACCAACACCGAGTAATACTGGCCCAATCAAACGCTTTATAGGCGGCACAGTCGGTGTAAAGCGGCAAGACTATAAGCTCAACATGGAACGCGAATGTGCTTTTAACCGGGCATTATTTCATATGACCCAATTATGCGACGAGACGAACCGCTTCATCGTGAAAAACGCCCCGTGGACGTTGGCAAAAAACGAAGCGGATAAAGAATTACTTGATGATGTGCTGTACGCATCCGCAGAGGCTGTGCGTATCATAGGTGCGATGATCGAACCATTCATGCCAGAGGCTACTGAACGGCTTGCAAAGAAATTGGGCCTTGCTGATATTGGCACTCTTGAATGGGGCGGCCTGAAGCCCGGCACCAAGATAACCACCGGCGAGGCGCTTTTCCCCCGCATCGAAAAAGACAAAGCAAAGGAGATAATGGCTATGCTCACCCCCAAGAGTGGCGAAACGGCGGCGGCTCCGGCCGCGCCCGCAGTGCCGCTGGCCCCGCAGATAACCATCGACGATTTCATGAAGATAGACCTGCGCACCGCCAAGGTTTTGCACGCCGAGCCGGTGCCGAAAAGCAGCAAGCTGCTCAAGCTCAGCGTTGACCTGGGCTTCGAGCAACGGCAGGTGGTGGCCGGTATCGCGCAGAGCTACAAGCCGGAGGATATTATCGGCAAGAACGTGGTGATGGTGGCGAATCTGAAGCCCGCCACGCTGATGGGGGTGGAATCGCACGGGATGTTGCTCGCGGCCAACGATGGGGGTAGACTGGTGCTCTGTGGAACCTGGGAAACGGTACAGGGAGGTATAAAGGTAAAATGAGAATTGTTCGTTACGCGCTCGCGTTCATGGTGTTCCTCGCATCCGCCGCGCATGCGGAATCGGTGATGGTCAACAACAAGGAATCGAAAATCCGCAGCGGCCCCGCCACCGGCTACACGGTGCTCTGGCGCCCCCGGATGTACACCCCCTTCGAGGTGCTGGCGAAATACGAAACATGGTACGCCGTGCGCGACGTGGAAGGGGACGTGGGCTGGATACACGACTCCGGCATCGGCAAAGACAACGCCGCCATCGTCACCGCCGAGATCGTCAGCGTGTATGAATCGGCCGATACCAACAGCCGCGTGCTCTACCAGGCCCCGAAAAACTACACCTTCAAGATCGCGGAATCGAAGGAAGGGTGGCACAAAGTGACCGACCCGGACGGCGAGACCGGCTGGATAGCCGACAAGGGAATTTGGAAGGGCGAAAAGCAGGCCGAGAAAAAAAGCGAAACCAAGGCCGACGTGAAAGCCGATAAAAAATCGGAGAAAAAAGGCGAGGGGAAATCCAAAAAGAAATCCGCCAAACACGCCAAGTCCGACAAAAAGAAAAGCGATAAATAACAGGGTATCGAAAAATATTTAATGCATGTCATTCTGAGGGAGCGGCGGAATAAGAATGCGGCGGCGAAGCTTGCGGAGCCAGCCGCGTACAAACCGCCGTGGAAGCGCCCTTCAAGGGTGGGCGTAGCGAAGAATCCCTTTCCGGAAAGAGATCCTTCGCCTTCGGCTCAGGATGACAGGCAGAACATCCGTACGCTATCGTCCTCCATCCGGTGAATATCCGCCAAAAAGTTTTCTGGACCATCGCCAGCTTCACCGCGCTCCGCCTCGCCGCGTCCGGCTCGTTCGAACTGGCGCTGGACGAGGGCTACTACTGGGTCTGGAGCCGCCATCTTTCTTTAAGCTACTACGACCACCCGCCGATGGTGGCGGTGACGATCTGGCTCACCACGCTGTTCGGCAACGGCGAATTTTTCGTCCGGCTCGGCAGCGTGCTGGGGGCGGCGGCCAGTTCGTGGCTCCTCTTCCGCCTCACGGTAAAACTTTCCGGCGATGAAAAAGCGGGCCTTGCCGCCGTCTGGATAGCCAACCTCGCGCTCATCTTCTGCGCGGGGGGGCTCATCATCTCTCCCGACACACCGCTGGTGCCGTTCTACCTCCTTGCGCTGCTGCTTTTCCTCGACGCCACGGAGCACGAAGAGCGCGCGCCGCTCCGCTGGTGCGCGGCGGGGGCGGCGGTGGGGCTGGCCATGCTTTCCAAATACACCGCCGTATTTTTTTTCCCCGGCGCATTCCTCTATCTTTTCCTTACGCCGCGGCGGCGGCACTGGCTGCTGAGGCCGCACCCATACCTCGCCGCGCTGGCCGCCTTCATCGTCTTCAGCCCGGTCATCGTCTGGAACGCCCAAAACCATTGGGCCTCGTTCGCTTTTCAGGGGCGGCACGGGCTGGCGGCTTCCGAAGAATCCGGCCTGAAACATTTCCTCGATTTCATCGGGATGCAGGCGGCGGCCTGGTCCATCGGCCTTTTTTTCTTCCTTGTCGCCGGGGCGCTCCGCCTGCTGAAAGACGGCTTCGCCACGCACCTGCCGCCGGAGGACAAGGAGCCGCATCTGTTTCTCTTCGCCTTCGCGCTGCCGACGCTCGGCTTTTTCACCTTGAATTCGTTCCGCGCCACGGTGGAGGGAAACTGGCCGATTCTCGGTTTCCTGCCGCTGCTGGCGCAGGCCGGCATAATGGCGGAAAAATGGGACCGTTCGCGTGCGCAAATACTCTGGCGCGGCTCCATCGCGCTGGCGGCGCTGCTGGTGGCGCTCTTCCATGTGCAGATCGTCGATCCCATCATCCCGCACCCGAAGCGGTTCGAGATCAGCCGCCGCATTTACGGGTGGAAACAGCTCGCCGCCGCCATCGACGATGAGCGGAAAAACTTCGATGCCACATTCGTCATCGGCGACCGCTTTCAGACCGCCACGCTCATGACCTTTTACACCAGCCCGCACCTGACGCCGTATATGTTCGGGCCGGGGAACGCCACCCGCTTCATGTACCAGCCGCCGCCGGATACCCTGACGGGCAAAAACGCCTTTTACCTGGCCGAACTCTCGCGCGACGAGAGCGCGCGGCTGAACGGCGTGTTCGAGCGGGTGGAAAAGGCGCGGGAGATCGAAATCATCCGGCGCGGCGAGCTGATACGCCGTTTTGCCCTTTACCGGTGCTACAATTACCGGAGCGGACTGAACGGATTATGAAGAAGAAATACGACAGGATTGTGCTGGCCGGCTTCAAGGGGAGCGGCAAGAGCAGCGTGGGGAAGCGGCTGGCGAAACAGTGCGGCTTCACCTTCGTCGATGTCGACGCGGTGATAGAGGCCGCCCACGCCAAAGGGGGGCGGAAAAGCGGCGTGCGCGCCATTTTCAAGAAGCACGGGCGGGAGTATTTTCTGAAAATGGAAGGAAACGCGCTGAAAAAAACCGCGCGGATGAAGAAGGTGGTGGTCTCGCTCGGCGGCGCGTCGCCGCTGAACCCCGCGTTCAGCAAGGCGCTGTTCAAGAACGCCCGCTTCGTATACCTGAAAGCGAAGCGGAACGTGCTTTTCGCGCGGATCGTGGAGAAAGGGATACCGCCGTTTTTCGACAGGGAGAATCCGCGCCGCACGTTCAACACGCTTTATAAACAGCGGACGCCGGTGTACGGAAAAATCGCCGATATCACCGTGGAGAACAGCGGCGCGCGGACGCCCGGCGAAGTGGCCGCGCAAATCATGCACAGGATGGAGGGGGAACAATGAACAACAGTTTTGGACGGCTATTGCGCCTGACGAGCTGGGGGGAATCGCACGGCTCCGCCATCGGCGGGGTGTTGGACGGCGTGCCGGCGGGAATCGCGCTGGCCGAAGCCGACCTGCAAAAGGAGCTTGACCGCCGCAAGCCGGGGCAGAGCCGCGTCAGCACGCAGCGGAAGGAGCCGGATGCCGTGAAGATACTCTCCGGGGTCTTTGAAGGGCGCACCACCGGCGCCCCCATCGGCTTCATCATCGAAAACGTGGACAGGAACGCCGGGCACTACGACGCCATCAAAAACATCTGGCGGCCCGGCCACGCCGATTACACCCTCGACGCGAAGTACGATATCCGCGATTACCGCGGCGGCGGGCGGAGCAGCGCGCGTGAAACGGCGGTGCGCGTGGCGGCGGGGGCCATCGCCCGCAAGATCATCCCGGAGATATGGATCACCGGGTACACCGTCCAGATAGGCGGCATCAAAATAGAAAATTTCGATGAGACCGAAATCGAGAACAACATCGTCCGCGCGCCGGACGCGGCGGCCGCCGCGAAGATGATCGCGCTGATAGACGAAGTGCGGAAAGAAGGGGATTCCGTCGGCGGCATCGTGGAGATCATCGCCGAAAACGCGCCGCCGGGGCTGGGCGCGCCGGTGTACGGCAAGCTGAACGCCGATATCGCCGCCGCGATGATGGGCATCAACGCGGTGAAAGGGGTGGAGATCGGCAGCGGCTTCAAATGCGCCTCGATGCGCGGAAGCCTGCATAACGACCCGATTGAGTTGAACGGCGACGGCAAAGTTGTTTTCCGCACCAACAACGCGGGGGGCATCCTCGGCGGCATTTCCAACGGCGATACCATCGTCGTCCGCATCGCGGTCAAGCCGACCCCCTCGATACTCAAGGAGCAGGACGCCGTCGACAAAAACGGGTTCAGCCGCAAAGTGAGCGTGGAGGGGCGTCACGACCCCTGCATCTGCCCCCGCGCGGTGCCGGTGGCGGAAGCGATGATGGCGCTGGTGCTGGCCGACCACGCCCTGCTGAACCGGGCGGCGAAAATCTAATACCAATCGGATGTCATGGATATGATAATGATCCCGATTTCCATTTCCCTCCCCTCCTTCGCAAGGAGGGGATGCAGGGGAGGTTCTTCAACCCCTCCCGCGCCTCCCCTTGAAAAGGGGAGGAATCCTTTTTTCCCGGATTACTCCATGTTTGACAGCCAATCGGTATGACTCCCGCATGAAACCGGTCGCGGTGGTGCTCGGCTCTTCCTCTCCCCGCCGCAAGGAAATCCTTGGCGACATGGGGATACGCTTTACCGTGGCGCACGCCGACATCGACGAATCGGCGCTGCCGGGGGAAGCGGTGGAGCAGACCGCGCTCCGGCTGGCGCGGGAAAAGGCCCGGAAGATATCCCAACTGCATCCCGATGCGCTGGTCATCGGGGCCGATACGCTGGTGGCGCTGGACGGGGAGATGATGGGGAAGCCGGACGACGTCCCGCACGCCGCGGCGATGCTGGAAAAACTGAGCGGCAAAACGCACGACGTATTCACGGCGGTCGCGTTCGCGCTCCGCGCCGAAGGGCGGGAAGAGACCGCGCTCTGCCGCTCGCAAGTGACGTTCAAAAAACTCGGCGCCGCCGACATCGCCGCCTATGCCGCCACCGGCGAACCGATAGGCAAGGCGGGGGCATACGCCATACAGGGCAAAGGGGCGGCGCTCATCGAAAGCTACGCGGGGTCGCGCGGCAACATCGTCGGCCTGCCGGCGCGCGAAGTGCTGCGCTTTTTCATGGCGTTCGGCCTCGAACGCCTGCCGTGGGACAACTGACCATGCCGGTCATCGGCCTCACCGGCGGCATCGCGTCGGGCAAGTCGACGGCGCTCAAGGTATTCAAACGGCTCGGCGCGGTTGCCATTGACGCCGACAGCCTCGCGCGCAAGGCGGTCGCCCCCGGCACGCCGGGCTGGCGCGCCGTCAAGTCGCGCTGGGGCAACAAGGTCTTCCATAAAAACGGGCGGCTCAACCGCGCGGCGCTCGCCGCCGTCATTTTCAAAAACCCGTTTGAGCGCAAGGCGCTCAACGCCATCGTCCACCCCGAGGTCTTCCGGATGGAAAAGGAGCTGATCGCCGCCCGCCAAAAGCGGAAGAAGAAGGCCGTCATCGTGGTGGACGCGGCGGTGATGCTGGAGAGCGGCTCGCACACGTGGAAAGACGCGGTGGTGGTGGTGGCGGCAAACGAAAAAGAGCAGTTGGCCCGCCTGATGCGCGGGGGGATGAAAAAGCCCGCCGCGCTGGCCCGCATCCGCGCGCAGATGCCGCTGCGCGAAAAACTGAAGTACGCCGATTACGTGGTGGAGAACAACGGCTCGCTGGCGGCGTGCCGCAAAAACGCCGCCGCCGTCTTCGCCCAAATCCTTAGCGATTACCGCCGTTAGTCATAGCATTTGGATGTCAAATATAGAGCCATCCCCTCCTTCGCAAGGAGGGGATAAAGGGGAGGTTCCTTAACCCCTCCTGCGCCTCCCCTTGCAAAGGGGAGGATTTTTTTCTCCGGGATTATTCTATTTTTGCCGACGAATCGGCATCAACCCGGCGGTTGGCATGGTTTAGGCGGAAGAAAAGCGCGAAGCCAAGCCCGAACAATCCCGCGTCAAGCGCGATCAGCAAAAGCGTCATGCCAGGGGGGCGGTACAAAAACGGTTTCTCCATGCCGATGCGCCCCAGAATCAGCGAAGCGGTTTCCCCGGCGGAGGCGCGGCAGAGCGGCATCAGGTAAAGGTGCGCCGCCGCCGGAGCGCCGTTGACGGCCAATTTTTCCGCGCCGTCGTGGCGGTCCCCCGCGAAATCGATCCGCGGTCCGCCGTCTTTCACGGCGATGGTGAGCAGGAATTCCGTTCCGCCGCTTTCGGGAAAAAGGAACCGCCGCACGCCGGAGCCGCGCACGCCGTCAACCTCCCCCAGCGGTTCGCCCAAAGCGGTTGCGAGCCGGACGGAAAAATCGCGCCCGCCGGGATTTTGCACTCCGAGCGCCACTCCCGCAAGTTTTACGCAACCGCTGCCAAATGGCTGCGTCAGCGTAAACGGCGCCCCGTCGCCAAAAGCAATGCCCGCTCCGGCAAACGTATGCGGCCGGTCCGGCAACAGCGGCGCGAATAAACCCGCGAGCGCCAGCAGCGCGGGGAGGAGCGCGAAGAGGAGTCCGCCCCCAACGCCGCGTTTCATAAATAGTACCTCGGCAGCGCCACATGGAACGCCGCGCAGATTGAAAGCAGCGCCATGCAAAGGGCCAGCCCGATCATCGCCGGGCGCGCCAGCCGCCGGGGCAGGAGCGTGTGCAGGGCGTAAAACAGCGCCGCCGCCATCAGCGGCCACACGGCGAAGTAGTAGCGCCCCTGCCCGCCGTCCATCATGCCGCCGTAAAAAAAGAGCGCCAGCATCAGGTCAAACCCCGCCACCAGCGTGACGCAGAGAATGAACAGCCCCTTTCCGCCGCGCAATGAGCGGCGCGCGACGACGGCCGCCGCCGCGATGGCAACCGCCGCGAACGCGGCGATATGCAGATACCACAGCGCGATGGCCGTCCGGTCCGGCAACGGGGTATCGAGCGCGCCGAAATTGCCGAAGAACGAAACGAAGAGCGTGAACGGCCAGCGAAAGAAGAGCGGGGCGGCAATCGCGGCGGCGGAAGGGGCGCCCGCCGCGGCGGCTCCGCCCGATACGCCGAACAGGGAGCCGTACTGATTGAGTGAAAAGGCGAACCACGGCCCCGCTACGATCACCGCCGCGCTGAGGGAATACGCCGCGGCCCGCAACGGCATCCGCCGCGTTACCGCAAAACGCGCCAGCACGAACAGCGGCAGCGCGGCAACGGCGAAAATGCCGTGGCTCTTCGCCGCCGCCGCCGCGCCGGCGAACACGCCCCCCCACACGGCATGCCGGACGCCGCCGCGGGCGAAGTACCGCGCCATGAAGCAGAATGAACCGGCGGCGCAGGTAATCAGCATCGCGTCGTTATTCACTATCGCGAACACATGCGCCACCATCGGCTGCAACGTGACGAACGCGGCGAAGGCAAGCCCTTTCCGGTGGCCCCGCAGCAGCAGCCGCCCGAAACGGTAAACGAACCACGCAAAGGGGACGATGAGCAGGGCGGTGGCGAAGCGTACCGCGTAGGCCCGCGTTTCGACATCGGCGCCGTAACAGAGCGCGTAGGCCGCCGCGCCGTAAAGGTAGTAGAGCGGGCCGTAGGCGAGCGCGTTGTTGTGGTAATCGTCCGCCGCCACGCGGCGTCCGCCGGAAACGGGGGGCGGCGGCGCGCCGTGCAAAAAGCTTTGTATGGTTCCCGGGTGGAACGCCAGCGCGTCCGCTTCCAGCCGCGCGCGGCTTTGGCGGACGTCCTCCGGCAGGTCGGTGCGGTACAGTTCGTACGGCGGGCGGTAGACCGGCATCGCCCGTTCTTCCGCGATGAACTGGATATAGGAAAAGTGCGCCGCCTCGTCCGGCCCCTGCCACAGCGGCACGAGGCCGGCGAACAGCAGCGCGTTGCCCAGCGCCGCCAGCAGCAGCGCGGCGGTTCCCATCCGTTTAATAACAATGCCAGCCATCGGTGATTGGATTATAGTACCCGGCGGCTCCCCCGCGCCAATCGCGCCGGTTAGCAAACGGGGCGTTGCCATGTTAAGGTAATGGCAATGGGGAAAAAGAGGGGGCTGAACGTTCTTTTTGCCGCGTCCGAGGCGCTCCCATACGCCAAAACCGGCGGGCTGGGGGATGTCGCCGGCGCGTTGCCGCGGGCGCTGGCCGAAGCCGGCTGCACCGTCGCCGTGCTGCTGCCGCTCTACGGCGGCATCGATAAAAGCAAACTGCAAAAAACCGCCGCCACGATCACCGTGATGATAAGCGGCCGCCCCTACATCGGCACGCTGTACAAAAAAGAGGTGTCTCCCGGCGTCACCTTCTGGTTCCTGCACCAGCCGGAACTGTATTTCAGCCGCCCCAACATCTACGGCGACCAGAACGGCGACTACCCGGATAACGACGCGCGCTTCATATTCTTCAACCGGGCGCTGTCCGAATTTCCCGCCGCCGCCGGTTTCCGCGCCGAGGTGGTGCATGTGAACGACTGGCACCTCGGGCTGGCGCCGCTTTACCTGAAGCTGCTGCCGGAAGGGCATCCGCTGCGCGGCGTGCCGAGCGTTTTTTCCATCCACAACCTCGCCTACCAGGGGCTGTTCCCCCGCGAGTCATATCCGCTCACCGGCCTGCCGGAAGAATATTTTTCGGCGGACGGGGTGGAGGCGTGGGGGAAAATCAATTTCATGAAGGCCGGCATCCTTTTCGCCAGCGCGGTGACGGCGGTAAGCCCCACATACGCAAAAGAGATTTTGGGCAAGGAACTCGGCTTCGGGCTGGAAAAGGCGCTGAACCAGCGGAAAAAATCGCTCACCGGCATCTTGAACGGCATCGACACCGAAACGTGGAACCCCGCCGCCGACAAGCATCTCCCCGCTTCCTACAGCGCGAAGAAGATGGCGGGGAAGGCGAAATGCCGCGCCGCCCTGCTGGAAAAATTCGGCCTGCCGGACGCGCCGGGGCGGGCGGTGATCGGCATCGTCTCGCGCATGGTGGAGCAGAAAGGGTTCGACCTCATCACCGCCGCCGAGAAGGATATGATGAAGCTCGGCATCACGCTGATCGTGCTCGGCGCGGGCCAGCCGAAATACGAGGACAACCTGCGGGCGCTGGCCGGCAAATATCCGGACCGCGTGGGCCTCATGATCGGCTACGACGAGGATATGGCCCACCTGATCGAGGCGGGAAGCGACATCTTCCTGATGCCGTCGCATTTCGAGCCGTGCGGGCTGAACCAGATGTATTCGCTGCGCTACGGCACGGTGCCGGTGGCGCGGGCCACCGGCGGCCTGGCCGACACGGTGGTGAACTGGCAGCCGGCGAAAAAGAAGGGCAACGGCTTCTCGTTCAAGCCCGCCACGCCGCAGGCGCTCCTCGGCGCGGTGAAGAAAGCGGTCAAGACCTTCGCCGGCAAAAAAGAATGGGATCGCATCGTCCAAAACGGCATGGCGGAAGACCACTCCTGGCGCACAAGCGCCGAACAGTATCTCGCGCTCTACCGCACGCTCGTCTGACCGGCTCTTCCCTTTTTGTCATCCTGGGGGAGCGAAAAATCTTTTTAAACGCGAACCGCGAATGGGCTACGCGATAAAAACAGTATCCGGTTTATATCCCTGTTTCCAACCTTACCTGTTTATTTGTGCTATTCGTGTCATTCGTGGTTGAACTCCCCTCCGGAAAGGGATGCTTCGCGGAGTTTACACTGAGCGTAGCGAACGTGCTCAGTATGACAACAAGCGTCAAGTTGGCAAAAAAGCCGTTTCTTTGCGACAATGGCCTTCTATGAAACATGGCACCATCATCATCCAGGGCGCGCGCGAGCACAACCTGAAAAACATCGACCTGGAGCTGCCCCGCGACAAGCTGATCGTTTTCACCGGGCTATCCGGGTCGGGCAAGTCGTCGCTCGCCTTCGACACCATTTACGCAGAGGGGCAGCGGCGCTATGTGGAATCGCTTTCCGCCTACGCCCGGCAGTTCCTCGAGCAGATGGAAAAACCCGACATCGACCTCATCGAGGGGCTTTCACCCGCGATCTCCATCGAGCAAAAGACCACCAGCAAGAATCCCCGCTCCACCGTCGGCACGGTGACGGAGATATACGATTACCTCCGCATCCTCTTCGCCCGCGTCGGCACGGTTCACTGCTACAGCTGCGGCAAGGCGATAGAATCGCAGACCGTATCGCAGATCGTGGACCAGCTCATGCTCCTGAAAGAGGGGACGCGCATACACGTGATGGCCCCGGTGGTGAAAGACCGCAAGGGGGAATACAAAAAAGAGCTGGCCGCCCTCAAATCGAAGGGGTTCGTCCGCGCCCGGATAGACGGAAAGATGCACTCGCTGGACGAGGAGATAACCCTCGAAAAGACCTACAAGCACTCCATCGACGTGGTGATAGACCGGCTGGTGATAAAACCCGGCCTTGAGCGGCGGCTGGCCGACAGCGCGGAACTGGCGCTGAACATGGGCGAAGGCTTCATGGCCGTGAGCGACGAGGACAACAAAAAGGAATTCACCTTCTCGCAAAAATTCGCCTGCGTGAAATGCGGCATCTCCTACCCGGCGGTGGAGCCGCGGATGTTCAGCTTCAACAACCCGCACGGCGCGTGCCAAACATGCACCGGGCTGGGCGTGAAACAGGTGGTCACCGAAGACCTCGTCGTCCCCGATAAAAAATTGACGCTCGCCGAAGGGGCCATCAAACCGTGGGGGGACAAAACCCAGCACTACCACCGCGCCATGCTCGAATCGCTGGCCGAGCACTACGGCTTCAGTTGGGAAGAAACCCGCTGGATGGACATCCCGAAAGAGACGCGCAAAAAAATACTCAACGGCGCGGGGGCGGAAGAGATCCGCTTCAAGTACCTCAAGGACGGGCGGAAAGCCTATTACATCGGCGAATACGAAGGGGTGATCCCCAACCTGGAACGCCGCCACAAAGAAAGCGAAAGCGCCTGGGTGCGCGAGGACATCGAACAGTACATGCGGACCGACCCCTGCCACGCCTGCAACGGCGCGCGGCTGCGGCCCGAACCGCTCTCGGTGAAAATCGGCGGCAAGAACATTGTCGAGACGACGCAGCTCTCCATCAAAAACGCGGTGGAGTACTTCGACACGCTCAACCTGACGCCGCAGCAAAAGATCATCGCCGCGCGCCTCATCAAAGAAATAAAAGAACGCCTCGGCTTCATGCAGAACGTCGGCCTCGAATACCTCACGCTCGACCGCGGCAGCAGCACCCTCTCCGGCGGCGAGGGGCAGCGGATACGGCTGGCAACCCAGATCGGCTCGGCCCTCGTCGGCGTGCTTTACATCCTGGACGAGCCGAGCATCGGCCTGCACCAGCGCGATAACGACCGGCTGCTCGCCACCCTCGTCCGCCTGCGCGACATCGGCAACACCGTCATCGTGGTGGAGCACGACAAAGAGACCATCAACGCCGCCGATCACGTTGTCGACCTCGGCCCCGGCGCGGGGGTTCACGGCGGCTATGTGGTGGCGCAGGGCACCCCCGCCGAGATACGGGCAAACCCCAAATCGATCACGGGAAAGTATCTTTCACGCAAGCTGGAAATCGAGACGCCCGTCAAACGCCGCAAAGGGAACGGCCTTTCCCTCTCCATCAAAGGGGCGGAGCAGAACAACCTCAAAAACATCAACGTCGATATTCCGCTCGGCGCGTTCACCTGCGTCACCGGCGTATCCGGCTCCGGCAAGAGCACGCTCATCATCGACATCCTTTACAAGCAACTGGCGAAGGAAATAAATCAGGCCAGCGAATATCCGGGCAAGCACAAGGAGATACGGGGCATCGAGTTCATCGACAAGGTGATCGACATCGACCAAAGCCCCATCGGCCGCACACCGCGCAGCAATCCGGCCACCTACACCGGCCTCTTCACCCCCATCCGCGATCTCTATACGCAGGTACCCGAAAGCAAAAAGAGGGGATACAAGGCGGGGCGCTTTTCCTTCAACGTGGCGGGGGGCCGCTGCGAGGCGTGCGAGGGGGACGGCATCATCCGCATCGAGATGCACTTTTTGCCCGACGTGTATGTGACCTGCGAGGTCTGCCACGGGCGGCGGTTCAACCGGGAAACGCTGGACATCCATTACAAGGGAAAGACCATCGCCGAGGTGCTGGAAATGCCCATCGAAGAGGCGCTCGATTTCTTCGGTCCGATACCGGCGGCCAAGAACAAGCTGCAAACGCTCTATGATGTCGGCCTCGGCTACATCAAGCTGGGGCAGAGCGCCACCACCCTGTCGGGCGGCGAGGCGCAGCGGGTGAAGCTGGCGCGCGAACTGGCGAAGCGGAGCACCGGCCGCACCATCTACATTCTGGACGAACCGACAACCGGCCTCCACTTTGACGACATAAAGAAGCTGCTGGAGGTGCTCAACCGGCTGGTCGAAACCGGCAACACCGTGTTGGTCATCGAGCACAACCTCGACGTGATAAAGACCGCCGACTGGGTGATCGACCTCGGCCCGGAAGGGGGCGACCGGGGCGGCACGATTGTAACCACCGGCACTCCCGAACAGGTGGCCAAAGTGAAGGAATCGTGGACCGGCAAATACCTGAAAGAGGAGCTGCGCCCCCGAGGATGAAAAAAGAGAGGAAGAGCCATCCCTTCCGCACGGTGCTGCTGACGCTGGAATACGACGGCACCCGGTACGCCGGGTGGCAGAGCCAGAACAAAGGGGAGCACACCATTCAGGACGCGCTGGAAAAAGCGGTATCCGTCATTTTGGGCAAGCGGGTGCCGGCGGTGGCATCGGGCCGGACGGATGCGGGGGTACACGCGCTGGCGCAGCCGGTGAGCATCAAGGGGCATTTCCCGATGAATGACGAGGCCCTTGCCCGCGCGCTGAATTCGCTGCTGCCATACGACATCGCCGTGAAAAACGCCAAGACGGTAGACGACTCGTTCCACGCCATCAAGGACGCGAAACGGAAAACCTACCGCTACGTCATCCACAACGGGCGCGAGCGGAATCCCCTCGGCCTCCGCTATAGCTGGCATGTGATACAAAAGCTGAATACCGCCGAGATGCGGCGGGGGGCCGGGGCGCTGCTGGGCCAGCACGATTTTGCCTCGTTCATGGCGGCAAATTCTTCGGTAAAATCATCGGTACGGCATATAATTGCGATTGATATACACCGCAAGGATGAAACGATAACGATAGAAATAACCGCCAACGGGTTTCTGCGCCAGATGGTGCGCAACATCGTCGGCACGCTGGCGGAGATAGGGCGGGGCAGGATGGAACCGGACGATATGAAAAAGATACTGATGGCAAAAGACCGCCGCAAGGCCGGCCCCACCGCCCCCGCGCAGGGCCTCACCCTCATTGATGTGGTCTACCAATGATAAAGCCCGATAAAGCGGCGTTCGTGAAGCTGGCCAAACAGGGGAACATCGTCCCCGTATATTGCGACGTGTTCGGCGATTTCCAAACGCCGGTCGGCGCGTTCAGCAAAATCTCCAAGGGGGCGAAATACGCTTATCTTCTGGAGAGCGTGTCAGGCGGCGAAAAGTGGGCGCGCTACACCTTTATGGGGGCCGACCCGGAGCTGGTGATAAAAACCTCCGGCAAAGAGGGGGTGCGCATCACCAAAACGAAGAAGCAGAAATTCGCCGTGGCGGGCGACCCGCTGGACGAGATCAAAAAGGTGATGGCCGGGTTCAAGGCGGTGAAGGTGGAAGGGCTGCCGCCGTTCAATGGCGGCGTGGTGGGAACCATCGGCTACGACTGCGTCCGCTTCTTTGAAAAACTCCCCGCAAAGGCGCACAAGGATACCGATTTCCCCGATACCGTTTTCATGGTCACCGATGCGCTGGTGGTGTTCGACAACGTGAAGCAGACGATCAAAATCATCGTCAACGCCCATGTGGAAGGCAATGCCGAAAAGGCCTACGCCAAGGCGGTGGCAAAGATAAAATCGCTGCTGCGGAAGCTGGAAGCAACCGCCAAACCCCCGGCGATAAAGAGGCGGACGGGAGCCAAAAAGTTCAAATCAAACACCAGCGAAGCGGCATATGCAAAAGCGGTCGAGCGGTGCAAACACTACATCAAGGAAGGGGACATCTTCCAGGTGGTGCTGGCCCAGCGGTTCACCATCGACCTCGACGTGAGCGCGTTCGATGTCTACCGCGCCCTGCGGGTGGTGAACCCGTCCCCGTATATGTACTACCTCAAGCTGGACGACTGGGAAGTGGTGGGGGCATCCCCCGAGATATTGAGCCGCCTGCAGAACGGGCGGGTGACCGTGCGCCCCATCGCCGGCACCCGCAAACGCGGAGCCACGGAGGTGGAAGACAAGGCGCTGGAAGCCGAGCTTTTGGCCGACAAAAAAGAACTGGCCGAGCACATCATGCTGGTCGATCTCGGCCGCAACGACGTGGGGCGAATAAGCACGGGCGGCACCGTGCGGGTAACGCACCTCAAAGAGATCGAGCGCTACTCGCATGTGATGCATATCGTCAGCAATGTGGAAGGGGAGCTGCGGCCGGGGGCCGACGCCTTCGACGTGATCCGCGCCACCTTCCCGGCGGGAACGCTGAGCGGCGCGCCGAAGATACGCGCGATGCAGATCATTGAGGAGCTGGAACCGCACCGGCGCGGCCTTTACGGCGGCGCGGTGGGGTATATCGCCTTCGATGGCACGATGGATACCGCCATCGCCATCCGCACGCTGGCCGTGAAAGGAAAAAAAGCCTACCTGGGAACGGGGGCGGGGATAGTGGCCGATTCCGATCCGGCCTCCGAATATCAGGAGTGCCTGAACAAGGGGAGGGCGCTCGAAAAAGCCGTCGCCATCGCCCGCACCGGTTTGTAATTTTCCGTTTTCCCGGTAGATACGGTCTTGCACGTCAAGCGGTTTTCATGTGCAATTTCGGGTTAAAGGCGGTTTTGTTTTTAAGTATGCCGTAGGCGATGTGCAGCAGTTTCCGCATGACGGCGATAAGGGCCACTTTTTTCGGTTTTCCCGC
>JACRGQ010000032.1 GCA_016217735.1 Nitrospinota bacterium | reverse complement strand
TATTATTTTCCTTTTCGTAGGCCCTGATCTCGTTGGTCGCCGTGTATCCGTCCTTCACCGGCATTTGCACATCCATGAGCACGAGGTCAAATGCGCCAGCCATATATTTTTCGACCGCTTCCTGGCCGTTCTGGGCAATTTCGAATTGGCAGGGGGAATTTTTAAGATATGCCTTTATGAGGAACTGGTTATCTTTGACATCGTCAACAAGAAGGATTCTGAAAATGCCGTCCCCTTTCATGCCATCGCCTGTTTGTTCAATGAAACAACCGCATCGCGCCCAACGTATTCATGCCGGTTATTTTACCATTCCTCGCGGCGCCGTGGGCAATGCATTGACCGGCGGCCCGCTAATGGTTATATAGTAGGGCATGTTCAAAAAAGTTACGCTCCCCGCGCTGTCGCTTCTGGCGGCGGTTGCCTTCGCCGTCGCCGCCGGCGTGATAAACCCCTCCGAAAAGGTGAATGCCCTTTGGATAGTCGTCGCCACGGCTTCAATATACATCATCGCCTACCGCCTCTACGGCGCGTGGATCGCCGCCAAAGTGCTCGCCCTCAACGAAAAGAATGTCACCCCCGCCTACCGCCTTTACGACGGGATGGATTACGAGCCGACCAACCGCTGGGTGCTCTTCGGCCACCACTTCGCCGCCATCGCCGGGGCGGGGCCGCTGATCGGGCCGATGCTGGCGGCGCAGTTCGGCTACCTGCCGGGCTTCCTCTGGATACTGATCGGCGCGGTAATGGGTGGCGCGGTGCATGACATGGTGATATTGGCCGCCTCGGTGCGGCGCAACGGCCGGTCGCTGGCGCAGATCGCCAAAGATGAAGTCGGGCCGGTCGGCGGACTCGCCGCATCCGTCGCCATATTTTTTATCATCATCGTGGCGCTGGCGGGGCTGGGTCTGGCGGTGGTGAACGCGATGGCGCACAGCCCCTGGAGCACCTACACGATATTCATGACCATCCCCATCGCGCTCGGCATGGGCTTCTACATGCACACGATCAACCCCGGCAAAGTCGAAGGGGTCAGCCTTGCGGGCGGACTGTTGCTGCTGGGCGCGGTTTTCACGGGCCACTTTATCCCCGGCTCGGCGCTTGCCCCGCTTTTCACCCTCACCAAAAACCAGTTGGTGATCGCCATCGCCCTTTACGGTTTCATCGCCGCGGCGCTGCCGGTATGGATGCTGCTCGCCCCGCGCGATTATTTGAGCACCTTCATGAAAATCGGCACGGTGGGACTGCTGGCGCTCGGCGTCATCTTCATCGCCCCGTCCCTTGAAATGCCCGCCATCACCCCATTCGTGCATGGCGGCGGGCCGATCATTCCGGGGCCGGTGTACCCCTTCATGTTCATCACCATCGCCTGCGGCGCGGTCAGCGGTTTCCACTCGCTCATCTCCTCCGGCACCTCCCCCAAAATGCTGATGAACGAGCGGGACATCCTCCCCATCGGTTTTGGGGCGATGCTGGCCGAGGGGTTTGTGGCAATGATCGCGCTGGTGGCCGCCTGCATCCTGATCCCCGGCGACTATTTTGCCATCAACACCAAGCTGACGGTCGAGCAGCTCGCCGCGCTCGGTTTTCCGGTGGCGCATATCAAGGAGCTTTCAACGATGGTGGAAACCGACGTGCAGGGCCGTCCCGGCGGCGCGGTATCACTGGCGGTCGGCATGGCTTCCATCCTTTCGGGCATTCCCGGCATGAAGGGACTGATGCCGTACTGGTACAACTTCGCGCTGATGTTCGAGGCGCTCTTTATCCTCACCACCGTCGACGCCGGCACCCGCGTGGCCCGCTTCCTGCTGCAAGAAATGGGGGGCCATTTCATCAAACCGTTGGCGCGGACGAACTGGATGCCCGGCGTCATCGCAACCAGCGGCATCGTGGTGGTGATGTGGGCGTATCCCATCTGGACGGGGGACGTGTCGACCATCTGGCCGATGTTCGGCGTGGCGAATCAGCTCCTCGCCGCCATCGCCTTCGGCATCGGCACCACCATCATCATCAAGTCGCGCAAAGCGAAGTACGCATGGATAACCGCGCTGCCGATGGTCTTCATGTACGTCACCACCTTTACGGCATCGTATTACCTCGTCGGCATCTTTAACGCCAAGGCCGCCGCCGCTCCAGCGCAGGCATTTAACTTTCACCTCAATATCGGGCTGCTGACGGTGATGTGCTCGTTGGCGCTGGTCTCGCTGATCGACATGCTAACGAAGTGGTACGGCTTCCTGAACGGCACGCGCGAAATCGCCACCTCTGAAGTGACCGTTGAAGCGAAGCCGTAAAGGTGCTGTTTTTCCATCACCCGTGGAACCTCACGCCGAAAGAAGCGGTTGCCCTGCAATCCGATTTGGCCAAAAAAGTCGTTACCGAAGGGGAACCGGCCATCAATTTTGTTGCCGGGGTCGATGTACACCCGGCGGAAAAGACCGGCATGATGCGGGCCGCCATCTGTGTGCTGAGCTATCCCGCGCTGGAGCTTGTCGAACAAAAAACCGCCTTGGTAAAAACTTCCTTTCCCTATGTGCCGGGACTCCTGAGTTTCCGCGAGGGACCGGCGGTGCTGGCGGTGTTCCAAAAACTGAAACATCGGCCGGACATCATCCTTTTTGACGGACAGGGGATCGCGCATCCGCGCCGCTTCGGCCTCGCCTCGCATATAGGGTTGCTGCTGGAAATCCCCGCCATCGGCTGCGCCAAGAGCCGCCTGTATGGCAGTTGCGGTGAACCGGGCCGGCATAAAGGGGATTTGAGTTATCTGTTTAATGAGAAAAGGGAAATCATCGGCGCGTGCCTGCGGACGCGCGACAACGTCAAACCGCTCTACGTTTCCGCGGGGCACAATGTCAGCCTCGACTTCGCGTTGAAGACCGTGCTCGCCTGCTGCGTAAAACACCGCCAGCCGGAGCCGCTCCGCCTCGCCCACCGGCTGGCGCAAAACGCCTGATCGCACACTTCATTCATGGCAAACCTTCACTGCCCGGAAGATGGGTTATACTGAAAACAGAAGGAAAGGGAAGAGGTGTGCCCCGTGAACATCGTCGATATTTCTCCGCGGTATCATTCCGCCTATTTCGCCTGCCTTGAAGAATGGTCGGATGAAATAAAGGAGGCGGGCGATCACAAGTCATGCTGGTTCAATAAATATAAAGACAGGGGGCTTCGCGTTAAGCTTGCCGTCGAGGAAGGCAAAGGGGCCGTGGGAATGATTCAATACCTTCCCGCCGAAGAATCGACCATCGCGGGACAAGGTCTTTACTTCATTTTATGCATATGGGTGCATGGGTATCCCCAAGGAATCGGCAATCATCAAAAACGAGGCATCGGCCAAGCCCTCCTTCAGGCGGCGGAGGCCGACGCCAAGGCGCTCGGAGCGAAAGGGATGGCCGCGTGGGGAATATGGCTTCCTTTCTGGATGAGGGCCTCGTGGTTTAAAAAGCATGGATATGGAAAAGCGGACAGGCAGGGATTGAGCCTGCTTCTGTGGAAAGCGTTTACGGCGGAGGCAAAACCGCCGCGTTTTATCCGGAAAAAGAAAACTCCTTCTTCAATACCCGGCAAAGTGGCCGTTACCGCTTTTATCAATGGGTGGTGTCCGGCCCAAGGCATTACGCATGAAAGGGCAAGAAGGGCAAGCGGGGAGTTCGGCGATGAGGTTATCTTCCGCACCATCGACACAAGCGATAATAATACATTCCTCGAATGGGGGATTTCCGACGCTATTTTTATCGATGAAAAACAGGTCGGGTGGGGACCTCCCCTCTCGTATGAAAAAATAAGGGCCGCCATTCAAAAGCGGGTAAAAAAGCTGAAAGGTTAATTTCCCCGGCCGCCAATTGAGCAAGACCGGCCTTCCCTCAAATATTCCCCTCAGGTCTTGATGTTAAGAAGGGTGCCGGCCATGTCGTTGGCGTTTTTAACCACCTTCGCGTTCGCGCTGTAGCCCTGCTTCGCCATCATCATGTTCACGATTTCGGTCGCCAGATCGACGTTAGAGCTTTCCAAAGAATTCGGCACAAGGCTCCCCAGCGCGCCGCCGCCGGGAGAACCGCTGGCCGGAGCGCCGCTTTGGGCGGTTTCCGCCAGTAGCCCGTTCCCGATGGACTGCAAACCGCCGGGATTATTGAACTTCGCCACATTCAGTTTTCCCACCAGCATCTGCTGGCCGTTGACATCGGCCATCACGCTGCCGTCCGGCTGGATGTTCAGGTTGGTGGCGCCGGATGGAATTTTAACTTCCGGCCGCACCGCCGCTCCGTTCACCGCAAGCCGCCCCTGATTGTCGGGCTGGAAGTTCCCCTGCCGGGTATAGGCATTCTTTCCATCAGGGGTGCGAACCTGGAAAAATCCTTCCCCTTGAATCGCCACGTCCAACGGATTGCCGGTATATAAAGGAGAGCCGGGCTGCGTCACCTGCCGTATGGCGGCGGTCACCACCCCTTGATTGCTAGGAAGGCTTTGATTTACCGTCTCTTGCGCGCGAAACGCATCCGTGTTCATGTTGGCGATGTTATTGGCGGCAACCGCCACCTTGTTCGCATTCGCCTGCAGACCACTTAAACCAGCATTCACACCCGGCAGCTTCATATTTAACCTCGACTATTATTCTACGCCTGTCTATCGGCAGGAAAAAATAAAACTTTAGTTTTTCCCTGAATATTTTTTCACCGGTCAAGGTCGAGTCACTTCAGCCGATGAGTAATCAGGCAAATTAGGCACTTATCAAAGGAGGTCTTGAACAAGTCCCGATAGCGGGCACATGGCTGCAGGACGCAATGGGTTAAAGACGCAGTTAAATTGTGGGACTCCGCCGTTATGGATAGCGGTGGAGGGGGTAATGGACACTAAACAAGGAGGATGTCATGGCTTTACGGATTTATAACAACTTATTTTCCACGAACGCCCAAAGAAACCTGGCGACGAACAGCGCAAACCTTGGTTCTTCGCTGGAAAAACTCTCTTCCGGTATGCGGATAAACAAGGCGGCGGACGACGCGGCCGGGTTATCCATATCTGAAGGGCTGCGGTCGCAGATCCGCTCGTTGAACCAGGCAACCCGCAACGCAAACGACGGCATCAGCCTCATCAACACGGCGGAAGGCGCGCTGAACGAACAGTCGTCCATTCTCGTCCGTATGCGCGAACTGGCCTCGCAGGCCGCCACCGGCACCGTCGGCAGCACCGAACGCCAAACTATCAACCGCGAATTCCAGGCTCTCAAGTCTGAAATCGACCGCATCGCGGCGGTGACGGAATTCAACGGCCAAAAACTGGTGGACGGATCGCTCAGCTCCGCCGCTACCAGCTCGGTGACCATCCAGGTCGGTATCCGCGCCACCAGCAACGACCGGCTCAGCCTGAACACCGCGGTCGACCTGACCGCCATCACCACCACCGGCCTGGCGGTGCAAAACACCAACACGCTGACCGCGCAATCCGCTTTGAACTCGCTGGCAACCATCGACAGCGCCATCAGCAAGGTGACGGACGGCCGCGGCCGCCTCGGCGCCGTGCAGAACCGCCTCGTGCATACCATCGCGAACCTCTCGGTGTCGGCCGAAAACCTGACCGCCGCCGAATCGCAGATCCGCGACGCGGACTACGCGACGGAAATCTCGAAGTTCACCCGGAACCAGATACTGGTGCAGGCTTCCACCGCGATTCTGGCGCAGGCGAACATGGTGCCGCAAACCGTGCTGCAGCTGCTTGGCTGATAACCGGTAAAAGGGTAAAGCAAAGTGGCGTAAGGACGAATAGGAGGAGACTGCAATGGTTCAAGGTGTTTCAGACAAACTGGACAGCTTGGTCGCCAGTCTTGTGGCGGGCCCCCCAAGGCCCGCCACCGACGCCTCCGTGCGGGCATCCGGAGCGCAGCCATCGCCGGCCGCGCCCACGGCCGGACAACCGGCCGTGAATGTGAACGACCCGGAAATTACCGCCGCGGCGGACAAGGTGAACCAGGAACTGCGAAAACAGACGAACGATAAAATGAGCCTCGCCATCGACAAGGATACAAACCGCATCATTGTGCGGTACAAAGACCCGCAATCGGGTGAAGTGGTCCGCCAATTTCCGGCGGCCGCGATCCTTGAAATGGTAAAACGGCTCGACAAGCTAAAGGGAACGATGCTGGATTCCCAGGGTTGAATAAGTAAAGCCATTCAACCCCACCCCAGGGGGAGCCTTTAAAACGGCTCCTCCTATTTTTTGGCTATGGGGAAAACCGAAACGCGCGCCGTCAAGCGTCCATCGCGCGGCGCACCGAACGGACAAACGCGCAGACCCGCCTTACCGTCTCTTCACGCGTTCCCTTTTCCGACAAAATCTTCACCGCCGCGCTGCCGATAATAACGCCATCCGCCACCTTTGCCATCGCGGCGGCATCGGCCGGGGATGATATTCCGAAGCCGACCGCAACCGGCAGCTTGGTCTGGCGCTTTATCATCAGCACCTGCTTCTTCACGCTTTCAACCGATGGCTTCTGCTTGCCGGTTATGCCGGTAACGGAAATGTAATACAGAAAGCCGCGCGTATGCGCCGCTATCTTGCGTATCCGTTCCGGCCCGCTGGTGGGGGCGGAAAGCAGTATCGGGGCGATGCCGTGCTTGTCCAGCTCCCGCACGATTTCATCCCCCTCTTCGGGAATGATGTCCGGGATAATAACGCCGTCCACTCCCGCCTGCGCGGCATGCCGCGCGAACGCCTTGACGCCATGATGGAAAATGAGGTTGAAGGCGGACATATAGACGATACCGCCGTTGCAAAGGGGGCGGATGCGTTTGGTCATCGCCAAAATACCGCCGAGCGCAGTTCCCTTTTTCAGCGCCCGCACATAGGAAGCCTGTATCACCGGGCCGTCGGCCATCGGATCGGAAAACGGAATGCCGATCTCCACAATATCGGCCCCCGCCGCGAAAAGCGCCGGAACCAGTTGCTCTGTCGTGCCGAGATTCGGGTCGCCGGCGGAAACAAATACGATAAGCGCCTTGCGTTTGGCCGCTTTCAGTTCCGCGAATTTTTTTTCAATCCTGTTCATTTGTTCACCGTAAGGGCCGCCATGCGCTCCACATCCTTGTCGCCGCGGCCGGAAAGACAGACCACGATAATATGGTTTTTCTTCATCTTCGGGGCCATCTTGGCCACCTGCGCGATGGCGTGGGCCGATTCAAGCGCCGGCATGATCCCCTCCAGCCGGCTCAGAAGGCCAAATCCTTCGATGGCCTCCGCATCGCTGATCGTGACATACTCGGCGCGCCCGCTCTGGGCGTAGAAGCTGTGCTCCGGCCCGACGCCGGGATAATCCAGCCCCGCCGATATGGAATGAGTTTCGGCGATCTGGCCGTTTTTGTTCTGCAGCAGATAGCTCTTGAAACCGTGGAGCACGCCGACGCTCCCGCGCGAAATGGATGCGCCATGCTGCCCCAGCTTTGAACCGGTGCCGCCCGCTTCCACGCCGACCATCTTCACTTTTCCGTCTTCGTAAAACGGATGGAAAAGGCCCATCGCGTTGCTGCCCCCGCCCACGCAGGCAACCAACACGTCCGGCAGCCGCTTTTCGGCCTTCTGTATCTGGCGGCGGGCCTCCTGCCCTATCACCGCCTGAAAATCGCGCACGATCATCGGAAACGGATGCGGCCCCGCCACGGTGCCGATGATGTAGTGCGTATCCCGCACGGTGGCGATCCAATCACGCATCGCCTCGTTGAGCGCGTCCTTAAGCGTTTGGCTGCCGGACGTGACGGGAATGACGGCCGCCCCCATCATCTTCATGCGGTAGACGTTGAGCTTTTGCCGCTCAATGTCCTCCACCCCCATGTAGACGTCGCACTGAAGCCCCAGCAACGCGGCGGCCGTGGCGGTGGCGACGCCATGCTGCCCCGCGCCGGTCTCGGCAATCACCCGCTTTTTCTTCATGCGGACGGTGAGCAACCCCTGCCCGATGGTGTTATTGATCTTGTGCGCGCCGGTGTGGTTGAGGTCCTCGCGTTTGAGGTATATCTTCGCCCCGCCCAAATGTTTGGTTAGCCGGTGGGCATAATAAAGCGGCGTTTCGCGCCCCACGAATGTTTCGGAGAGATGCCGCAACTCCTTCCTGAAGCGCGGGTCTTTATGCGCCTTTTTGTATTCGGCCTCAAGTTGCTCCAAAGCGGGGACAAGCGTCTCGATGACGAACTTTCCCCCAAAGGCGCCGTAGTAGCCGCGGGTATCGGGCAACGGTGTGTGGTGCGTCATACCTTCGGTATTGCGTTAATGGATTTCGCCAAAACGTCGTCCGGCAGCGCGTAATCAACCAATTTCTTGCCCAGGTAGGCTTCGTAGGCCGCCAAGTCGAAGTGACCGTGCCCGGAAAGGTTGAACACGATTGTTTCGGATTTCTTTTCGGCGGTGCAGCGCTTGGCTTCGTCGATGGCCCCTTTCACCGCGTGGGCCGATTCGGGGGCCGGAATGATCCCTTCGGCGCGGGCGAAGAGCGCCGCCGCGTCGAACACTTCAATCTGGCGGTAGGCGACCGCTTCCAGCAGTTTGTCCTTCGCCATTCTCGATATGAGCGGCGAATCGCCGTGATAGCGCAAGCCGCCGGCGTGGATGCCGGCGGGCATGAACGATGCCCCAAGGGTGTACATCTGCACCAGCGGGGTAAGGCCCGCCGTATCGCCAAAGTCGTAGGCGAACGTGCCGCGGGTGAGCGTGGGGCACGCGGCCGGTTCCACCGCCACCATCCGTATCTTTTGCCCGCCCAGCTTGTCCGGCAGAAATGGCAGAATAAGTCCGCCCAGGTTGCTGCCGCCGCCGCAGGAGCCGATCAGCACGTCGGCCTTCTCCCCCGCCATTTCAAGCTGTTTTTTGGTCTCCTGCCCGATGACGGTCTGGTGCAGCAGCACGTGGTTCAGCACCGAACCAAGCGAGTACTTCGTATCGCCATGCGTTGCGGCGTCTTCCACCGCCTCGGAAATCGCGAGACCGAGCGATCCGCTGTTATTCGGATCTTTCTCCAAAGCGGCGCGCCCGGCGTTCGTTTCGCGGCTGGGGGACGGGAACACTTTTCCGCCCCACGTTTCCATCATTATGCGGCGATAGGGCTTCTGATCGTAGGAAACCTTCACCATGTAAATGGTGCAGTCCAGGCCGAAGTGGTTGCAAGCAAAGCTGAGCGCGCTCCCCCACTGCCCGGCGCCTGTTTCCGTTGCGATCCGCTTGGTGCCGGTGATCTTGTTGTAGTACACCTGCGCCACGGAGGTGTTCGTCTTGTGGCTGCCGGAGGGGGAAGTCCCCTCGTATTTATAAAATATTTTCGCCGGGGTGCCGAGCGCTTTTTCCAGGTTGTAGGCGCGGTAAAGCGGCGTGGGGCGCCAGAGGGAAAGAACGTCCAGCACCTCTTCGGGGATGTCTATCCACCGCTGTGCGCTGACTTCCTGCTCGATGAGCGGCATCGGAAACAGCGGCGCGAGGTCGTCCGGGCCTATCGGCTGCTTCGTGCCCGGATGCAATGGCGGCGCCGGGGGATTGGGCAAATCGGCCATGGCGTTGTACCAACGGCGCGGAATGTCTTTTTCAGAAAGCAGAATTTTCCGTTCTCTCATAACTCCCCTTCCGGATCGATGGTTATTATTGCGATACGCGCGATATTTTACCCCATCCCGCCGGGGAAAAGATAGCATCCGCCCGCCCCCCCGCGCGCGTTATTGCCCCCCCGCGCGGCGCGGGTGTATAGTCAAGCATCATGGGAGTGTTTGATCTTTTAGGGACGGCCAAAAAAGCCAAGCAAAAGCTGGACGAAGGCATCTCCCGGCTTGATAAAAAAGAGGCGGGGGAAGCGCTCGCCTGCTTTGAAGAGGCGGTCAAACTCGACCCGAAAAACGCCGAATGCTGGTTCCAGCGCGGCGCGGCCAAAGCGGCGCTGATGAAAAGGGAAGACGCCATCAAGGATTTTTCCGAGGCGATAAAACTCGACCCCGCCCATGCGCGCGCCTTTGGCAACCGCGGGTTCATGAAAGTGCAGTTGGGCCGCTTTTCCGACGCGGTGGCCGATTTCAACGAGGCGATACGCCTGAAACCCGACATGGCGATGGCCTATTACAACCTCGGCTCCGCCCGCTTCAAAATGGAGCAATATGAGGAAGCGGTGCAAGATTACGCCCAGGCGCTGAAACTCCACCGGCAACACCCCGGCATCTGGTACGCCAGCGGCAAGGCGAAAGAGGCGCTGGGCAAAAAAGAGGAAGCCGCCGCCGATTTCTCCGAGGCGATAAAGCTGGATCCCAAAAACCACAAAGCCTATTTCCGGCGCGGCACGCTGCTCTACGGCATGGGGAAGCTGCGCGAAGCGCTGGCCGACCTCGACAAGGCGGTGGCGATGGAGCCGAAGTATCCGTGGGCGTACTACCACCGCGGCAACGCCCGCGCCCGCGTGGGGCTGAAAGAAGAATCGATACAGGATTACGACGAGGCGATACGCCTGCTCCCCAAAAACGCGATGGCCTACTACAACCGGGGCAACAGCCGCTTCGCGCTGAAACGGTACAAAGACGCCATCGACGACTACAACAAGGCGCTGAAGCTGGACAGCACTCTCACGGTCGCCTATTACAGCCGGAGCACCGCCCGAATACTGGCCGGCGAGCGGGACAAGGCGGTCAAAGACCTCGACATCTTCGTGCAGATGAGCGAAAACAGCGTCGGCGGCTCGCAGCGGATGCGCGATGAGGCGCTGCGCTACCTTGAAGCGCTCAAAAAATCCGAGACCGGCGAGATCAAGATGCCCGATCCCTCCGAAACAACCGTCCGGATGGAGGCCATCAAGGACGAAGAAGCATTCAAGGCGATGGATAAAAAGCTGGCCGACGGCATCAAGGAACAAAAATTCGAGGCCATTCTGTTCATCGATATCTGCAAATCGACCAATCTCATCGACAGCTACGGCGAGCTGCACTACTTCCAAAAAGTGCAGGCGGCGGTGGACAAGCCGCTCAATGAACTGAAAAAACGGCACGCCTGCCTGTTTGAAAAAAGTACCGGCGACGGCTATATGCTCACGTTCAACGATTGCGCCAGCGCCATGAACCTGGCGGTCTCGCTCATGCAGGCGGTGGAACTGCACAACGCCGCGCTGGAAGACCAGTCCCAGCGCGTCGACCTCCGCATCGGCATCGACTGCGGACAGGTGATAGTGAAAGAACTGGATAACGACCGCATCGGCGACGCGGCGAACGTGGCAAAGCGGATCGAGGGACTGATGCAGGACGCCTTCGTGGAATTCGCCGAAGGGAGCAAAGAAACGTTCCGCGAAAAAAACCGCGTGTTCTGCAGCGCGAAGGTGATGACGATGCTGGGCGACGCGCCGCACATCAAGCACACCGAGGTCGGCTGGTCCGAACTGAAAGGAAAAGTCGGCGTCCGCTACCAGATACACGAAGTGCTGTGGGAAAAATCGCAGCCCGGCAGCGGCGCGCACACCCTCTCCTCCACCGTCCTGAAGGTGCATTAACCGCGCGCAATATGGGCTGGATTAGCCGCCTCCTTGAAAAACTGGGCTTTCCCCCGGCGACGCCCAAAAAGAGAAATCCTCGACGCCGCGGTGAGCACGTCAGCGGCGATGCCTCATCTTTTACCTCCATCTCTTCACCCGGAGACGGCGGCGAAAGCGGCCCCCGCTTTGGCGGCGGTGAATTTTCCGGCGGCGGAGGCGGCGGCTCGTGGAGCGATTCCTCCGGCGACTCCGGTGGCGACTCCGGCGGTGGTGATGGCGGGGGCGATTAATCCTTTTTCCACGCTCTTCCCCCCTTCCCTGCTGAAAAATTATAACTTCCTTAAATTCCTTGCCTCGCCTCCCCACTAATGCTACTATTGGCGACTAATCGCACAAGGGTGTAAATTACAAAGGCGTATTTTTAAATAACTCCTTTATTTTTAACGTCTTAACTTTTAGCTGGCGGACTGGGATCATATGCTTGACCATCCCTTAAAAGAGTACCTCACATTCGACGACGTGCTTCTGCTGCCCGGCAGGTCCACCGTGCTGCCGAAAGACGTAAAGGTTGCGACCCGCCTCACCAAAACGCTCTTGCTCAACACGCCGCTCATCTCCGCGCCGATGGACACGGTCACCAGTTCGCGCCTCGCCATCGCGTTGGCGCAGGAAGGGGGCATCGGCATCATCCACAAGAACTTCAAAATCCCCCGTCAGGCGGAGGAAGTGGAGCGGGTGAAGCGCTACTCCAGCGGCATGATCGTCGATCCGATCACCCTTTCCCCCAAGCAAACCATCAGGGAAGCCTTGGAGGTCATAAAAAAGCACAACATCAGCGGCATCCCGATCATTGAAGGGGGCAAAGCGGTCGGCATTTTAACCAACCGTGACCTCCGCTTCGAGACACGGATGAACGCCCTTATAGAAGAAGTGATGACCAAGCACGATAAGCTGGTCACCACCCCCATCGGCACCACGCTGGACAGGGCCAAGGAACTGCTGCACAGGCACCGCATCGAAAAACTGCTGGTGGTGGATGCCGCCGGACACCTCAAGGGGCTGATCACCATCAAGGACATTGAAAAATCCATCGCCTATCCGAACTCCGCCAAGGACGAAGCGGGCCATCTCCTCGTGGGGGCCGCCGTCGGCGTGGGGCCGGACCGCGACGAGCGGGCCGCCGCGTTGGTGAAGGCGGGGGTGGACGTGATCGTCATCGATACCGCGCACGGCCACTCCGAAGGGGTGCTCCGCTCGGTGGCGGCGATCAAGAAGCAGTACCCCAAGCTGCCGGTGATCGCCGGCAACATAGCCACCGCCGAGGCCGCGCGCGACCTCATTGCCGTCGGGGCGGACGCGCTGAAGGTCGGCATCGGGCCGGGCAGCATCTGCACCACCCGCGTGGTATCGGGCGTCGGCGTGCCGCAGATCACCGCCGTGGCCGAAGTATTTGGCGAAGCGAAAAAAACCGACACCCCCGTCATCTCGGATGGCGGCATCAAATACAGCGGCGACGTGGTGAAAGCCATCGCGGCGGGGGCCGATACCATCATGATCGGCTCGCTCTTCGCCGGCACGGAAGAAAGCCCCGGCGAGAAAATCCTCTTCCAGGGGCGCGCCTACAAGGAATATCGCGGCATGGGCAGCATCGGCGCCATGCAGGAAGGGAGCGCCGACCGCTACTTCCAGGATATGGAATTCACCGAGACCAAGCTCGTCCCCGAAGGGGTCGAAGGCCGCGTGCCGTACAAAGGGGCGCTCTCGTTCATCGTGCATCAGCTCATCGGCGGCCTGCGCGCCGGCATGGGCTATGTGGGCGCGGCGGACTTGAAGGAACTCAAAGAAAAATCCCGCTTCCTCAAGATCACCAGCAGCGGCCTGCGCGAAAGCCATGTGCATGACGTGATCATCACCAAGGAAGCGCCCAATTACCGGGTGGACTGATGAAACCTGACGCCGGCCACAACGAAAAGATACTGGTGCTCGACTTCGGGTCGCAGTACACGCAGCTCATCGCCCGCCGTGTGCGCGAAAACGGCGTCTACTGCGAGATACTCCCCTGCACCGTCAAAATGGCGGACATCAAAAAATTCGGCCCCAAGGGAATCGTCCTTTCCGGCTCTCCTTTCTCGGTGCATCAGAAAGGGGCGCCCAAAATTCCGGCGGGTGTGCTGGATATGGGCGTACCGGTGCTGGGCATCTGTTACGGCTTGCAGGCGATCACCCGCGCGATGGGCGGTAAGGTGGCAAAATCGGACAAACGCGAATACGGCCCCGCCACACTGATGGTGGACGAGACCATCGGCATCTTCGCCGGGCTTTCGCGTGACGAAGAGGTCTGGATGAGTCACGGCGACCGCATTGAGGCGATGCCCAGACATTTCCACCGCATCGCGCACACCATCAACAGCCCGGTGGCGGCGATGAAACACGACACCCGCCCCATCTTCGCGCTGCAATTCCATCCTGAAGTGGCCCACACGCCGATGGGAACCAAGATGCTGGTGAATTTCGTAAAAGGTATCTGCGGCTGCTCCGGCGCGTGGAACATGCGCTCGTTCCTTGAAAGCGCGGTGGAGGATATCCGCGCCAAGGTGGGCAAGGACAAGGTGATCCTCGGCATTTCCGGCGGCGTTGATTCCACCGTTGCCGCCGCCTTGGTGCATCGCGCCATCGGCGACCAACTCACCTGCCTCTTCATCGATAACGGCCTGATGCGCAAGGACGAGGCAAAAAAAGTGTTGCAAGGCTTCCGCGCCAACCTGCACATCAAGGTGCAGTTTGCCGATTCGTCGAAACTCTTCCTCGCGGCGCTGAAAAAAGTGATCGACCCCGAAAAAAAACGCAAGGTAATCGGCCACAAGTTCATCGACGTCTTCCGCAAAGAGGCCCGCAAGATCGGCAAGGTGAAATACCTGGCGCAGGGGACGCTCTACCCGGACGTTATCGAATCGGTCAGCTTCCGCGGCCCGTCGGTGGTGATCAAAAGCCACCACAACGTCGGCGGCCTGCCGAAAGTGATGAAGCTGAAGCTATTGGAGCCGTTGCGGGAACTGTTCAAGGACGAAGTCCGCCTGCTCGGCCAGGAACTGGGCGTGGACGAATCGTTTATCCACCGTCAGCCGTTCCCCGGGCCGGGGCTGGCCATCCGCATCATCGGCGCCGTGACCCCCGAACGGCTGAAGGTGCTGCGCGAAGCGGATCATATCATCGTGGAGGAGATCAAAAACGCGGGACTCTACCGCGAGGTTTGGCAATCCTTCGGCGTGCTGCTGCCGGTGAAATCGGTCGGCGTGATGGGGGACGAACGGACCTACGAGAACGTGCTGGCCGTGCGCGCCGTCACCAGCCGCGACGGCATGACGGCCGACTGGGCCCGCCTGCCGGAAAAACTGCTGGCGGCCATATCGAGCCGCATCATTAATGAAGTGAAGGGTATCAACCGGGTGGTGTACGACATATCGTCCAAGCCCCCCGCAACAATCGAATGGGAATAATCAGGAGGAACTGATGGTTAAACCGGAATGGGGAACGCGCCGTATCTGCTACAAGTGCGCCACGCGCTTCTATGATCTTTTGAAAGAACCGCCCATATGCCCGAAGTGCGCCGCCGACCAGACCAAAGCGCCGGTCAAGCACTCATCCTCCTCCCCCGCACGCAAAATAAAAGCGGCCGTGCCGGAAGAGGATACGGATGAACCGACGACGCTGCCGGGGGAATCCGAAGAGATCGAGGAAATCGGCCTGGACGAATTGGAAGAGGAAGAGCTGCCCGAAGACGATGCGTGAGCAGGCTCAAAGGGAATCGTCCGGCGCCCGGCGCAACGGTTCCCTGTTTCTCCGGTTTTTCCATTAAAGCCGGCCCGCGCCCTGTTGCGAGCACATTAACCGTCCGGTGTAGGAGCACATTACCTGTCCGGTTATATAAAACGTCCATGGAGGCGTTTTATGAGAAAGACGATGTTCGGGCAGGAGGTGTTACTCATGCGATTTCAAGAAGCGCATAGCG
>JACRGQ010000031.1 GCA_016217735.1 Nitrospinota bacterium | reverse complement strand
GAAGGGCCGGATACTGTCGGAATTTTGCGTCAATTGCGCGTACAACCGCAAATACGCGATCCGCATTCTTTCGGCAAAGTCCAAACCCGCCCGGAAGAAAAGCGGCCCCCGGCCGGTGTACGACGCGGCGGTTGTCCGGCATTTAAAGGCGTTGTGGCTGGCCACCGGCCAGATGTGTTCGAGCGCAAGCTGGTGGAGAAAACGAAGGTGAACTCAAAGTACATCAAAAAGTACGATACGCCGGCCACCCCCTATCAGCGGTTGCCGGATTCTTCCCATGCCGCCGATGAGGCGAAGGAAAAGCTCCGGGCAGTTCATGCAACGCTGAATCCGTTCCATCTGAAAAAAGAGATTGAGAAAAAACTCCGGGGGTTCTTTAATGATTTACGGTTACCTGAATCTTGAGGCATCGATCAAAAATCCGCGCCTCCTTCGGTTGCCTTTTCCCATGAGGCAACGCGTCCGGCGGCGGCCGCGCCGAAAAGAACCGGGCGGCGCGGGGCGGCGTTTCGCCGCGGCCGCACGCCGCCCAACGGGATCAGCTGTTGACGGTCTGCCGCCGGTGGCGCTTGCGGTCTTCCTCGTTGAGGTACCGCTTGCGCAGGCGGATGAAATCCGGCGTGATCTCGGCCAGTTCGTCGTCTTCGAGGAACTCGAGCGACTGCTCCAGCGAGAGCTTGCGGGGCGGCGCCAACTGCACCATGTCGTCGGAGCCGGAAGCGCGCATGTTGGAGAGCTTCTTGCCGCGCACCACGTTCACCACCATGTCGGTGTCGGTGTTGCACACGCCCACGATCATGCCGACGTAGACATCGGTTCCCGGCTCCACGAAAAATTCGCCGCGGTCCTGCAGCTTGTCCATCGCATAGGCGGTGGAGGTGCCGTCGTCGCCGCTGATCAACACGCCGTTGCGGCGGCCCTGTATGGCGCCGGCCCACGGGATGAAGCTGTGAAAGCTGTGGCTCATCGTGGCGGAGCCGCGGGTATCGGTGAGCAGTTCGCCGTGCATGCCGATGAGGCCGCGCGCCGGGATGGTGAATTCGAGGCGGGATTTCCCCTCCATCTGGGGGGACATGTTCTTCATCATCCCCTTGCGGGATCCGAATTTTTCGATGACCTTGCCGACGTATTCGTCATCCACGTCGACGATGACGAACTCCTCCGGCTCCATCTTCTTGCCGTCGATCTCGCGGGCGATGACTTCGGGGCGGGAGACGGAAAGCTCGTACCCTTCGCGGCGCATCGTTTCGATGAGGATGGAGAGGTGCAGTTCGCCGCGCCCGCTGACGCGGTACGAGTCGCTGTTTTCCACGCGATCCACGCGCAATGCCAGGTTGCTGCGCAGCTCGCGCTCCAGCCGCTCCTGCAGGTGGCGGCCGGTCAGCTTGTCGCCGGTGCGGCCGACGAAGGGGGAGGTGTTCACGCTGAAGTACATCGAGATGGTCGGTTCGTCTATCTCGATGGTCGGCAGCGCCTCGGGGTATTCCTTGTCGGCCAGCGTTTCGCCGATCTCCAGGTCCTTGAAGCCGGCGATGATGACGATGTCGCCGGCCACGGCGGATTCCACCTCTTTACGGGTGATTCCCACGAAGGAGTAGAGTTTCATGATCATGTTGAACGTGATGTTTCCCTCACGGTCGATGCGGGCAATCTGCGTGTTGGTGTTCACCTTTCCGCGCAGGATTTTGCCCACCCCCATGCGGCCGAGGTAATCGCTGTATTCCACCGAAGTGACCAGCATCTGGAACGGCTTGTCCGGTTCCACCTCCGGCGCGTCGACCCGTTCGAGGATGGCGTCGAGCAGCGGCTCCATGTTGACGCCCAACACGGCCGGGTCGAGCGAGGCTATGCCCTGCTTGGCGGAGGTATAGACCACCTTGAAGTCGAGCTGCCGATCGGTTGCGCCCAAGGCCGCGAATAGGTCGAACACCTGATTCAGCACCCAGTCGGGGCGCGCGTCGGCGCGGTCGATCTTGTTGATGACGACTATCGGGGCCAGCCCGAGTTTAAGGGCGTTTTCCAGCACGTACTTGGTTTGCGGCATCGGGCCGTCCACCGCGTCGACGAGCAGGAGCGCGCCGTCCACCATCTTGAGGATGCGCTGCACCTCGCCGCCGAAGTCGTGATGCCCCGGGGTATCGACGATGTTGATCTTCTTCCCCTTCCAGAGAACCGAGGCGTTCTTGGAGAAGATGGTGATGCCGCGCTCTTTTTCGAGGTCGTTGGCATCCATGACCCGCTCTCCCATCCGCTCGTTGTCGCGCATGGTGCCGGTCTGCTTGAAAAGGGTGTCCACCAGCGTGGTTTTGCCGTGGTCGACGTGGGCGATAACGCAAACGTTCCGTATGTCCTGCTGTTTCATTCGTTCAATTCCAATAATTGTTGCGGCCGCTACCGCCGCATATGGGCAATAGTAAAGTTTGTAAGTATATACTATTTCGCCCGCGGATACACTAGTATTGTTCGATGGTGAAGATTATCCGGGCGGTACCCGTATGGGCGGGCATGTTGTTGGCCGTCCCGTTGCTGGCGGGTTGCGGCGGCGGAGGCGGTTCCGCCGCGGCCGTCTGTCCCGCGCCGCCCGCCGCCTGCGACGCGGTTTCGCAGAACCGCTATGTGCATGATTTGATGAAGGATTTTTATTTCTGGGCCGATGCCGCGCCGGTGGTCGATTACGCCGCGTACGCCACCCCCGCCGATGTTCTGGCGGCGATGGTGTATGCCCCCAAAGACCGGTGGAGCTATATAACCTCCGCCTCCACTTTTACCGCCCTTTTTTCGCGGGGAAAATATATCGGTTACGGGCTTGGCGTGAAGCAGGGGAGCGACGGCGTCTGGCGGCTCAACATCGTCTACCCCGGCTCGGCGGCCGCCGCGGCGGGATTGCGGCGTGGTTACGCGGTGACCGGCCTTAATGGCGTACCGGTTGCGCAGATCGCCGCCCAAAACCTCTGGACGCAGCAGTTCGGGGCGGATGCGGCGGGCGTACAGATGGACATCGGATATACCGATGCCTCCGGCGCGGCCGGGAATGTAACGCTGACCAAAGGCGAGGTGACGGTGCCGCCGGTGTATGACGCCCGCGTGCTGCATTACGGCGGGGTTTCAATCGGCTATCTTGCGTTCACCTCCTTTAACGAAACCACCCCCGCGGCGGTGGACGCGGCGTTTGCCGTGTTCCAGAACGCGGGAATACGGGAACTGGTGGTGGACCTGCGCTACAACGGCGGCGGTTTGATGGACGCGTCCGCCTGCATCGCGGGGCGGGTGGCGGACTACCGCGCGGCCGGCGGCGTGTTCGCCCGCTTGCGGCATAATGCGGCGCACCGCGGGTTGGACCGGCTGCTCCGTTTCACCGGCACCGGCCCGGCGGCGTCCGGCGGGCGGGTGGTTGTCATCGCCACCGGCGCAACCGCCTCGGCAAGCGAATCGTTCATCAACGGCCTGAAACCGTTTATGGATGTGGCGGTGATCGGAAGCAAAACCCACGGCAAGCCGGCGGGAATGTACGGCTGTTCCTTTTGCGGCAACGTGATATCGGCGGTCGCCTTTGAGCTGGAAAATGCCCATGCGGAAGGGGGATATTACAACGGCATCCCCGCCACCTGCGCGGCGGACGACGGGTTGACCGTTCCGCTGGGGGATCCGGCGGAGCCGTCGCTGAAAGCGGCGCTGTACTACGCCGCGAACGGGAAGTGTTTGGCAACGGCGCAAAAGCCGGGCGTGGCCGCCGCTTCCGCGCCGCTGACCGGCATCCACCGCGAAGCCGGCGCGCTTTAGCCCACCATCCACGCCGAAGCCGAGGGTGTCGGGGTCTTGCTTTGTAGCATTTGGGTATGGTGGCGAGAGGAATTGCTTGCCCCCGCTGTGTCATCCTGAACCAACGGTGAAGGATATCATTCCGGAAAGGGATTCTTCGCCGTGCTCAGAATGACAACGGGGATTATTCAACACTCCGCCGCCGCATGTTTATTCCGCCGCTTCCGTGCGAATGAATTCGCACCTACCCCGGAGAGGGGAAGGGGATAAAGAGAGCTTGGATAGTATGGCTGGATCCCCGCCTGCGCGGGGATGACGCGGGGGCGGGTTATTTCACGGCGGAGCGGAGGATGGTGTCGCGCGGGACGGATTCCTTGGCCGGACAATCGATATTGTAATGGAGGCCGCGGCTTTCGCGGCGGAGCATGGCGCTTTCGATGACGAGGTCGGCGCAGGTGAGGATGTTGCGCAGTTCGATGAGGTCCGAGGTTACGTTGAAGTCCCAATAATACTGCTTCACTTCATCGCGCACCAGCTTGATGCGCCGCTGGGCGCGCACCAGCCGTTTGTCGGAGCGGACGATGCCGACGTAATTCCACATGGTGCGGCGTATCTCGTCCCAGTTCTGGGCGATGACCACCTGCTCGTCCGAATCGACGGCGTTTCCCGCCGACCAGGGGTTGACGATGTTGATGGAGCGCGGCGCCCATTCTTCCGCCGCTTTTTGCGCGGCGCGGCGGCTGAATACGATGGCCTCCAGCAGGCTGTTGCTGGCGAGGCGGTTGGCGCCATGCACGCCGGTGCAGGCGTTTTCACCGCCGGCGTAGAGGCCCGGCAGCGAGGTGCGCCCCCATAAATCCACATTGATCCCGCCGCAGATGTAGTGCGCGGCGGGCACCACCGGCATCTTGTCCTTTGTTATGTCCAGCCCGTGCGACAGCAATGTGCGGTAAATGTTGGGGAATTTTTCCCGCACCGTCTCCGGCGGCAAATGCGTGGCGTCGAGATGCACGTAGTCGTCGCCCCGCTTTTTCATCTCGGTGTCGATGGCGCGGGCCACCACGTCGCGCGGGGCCAGGCAGCCCATCGGGTGGTATTTCTCCATGAACGTTTCGCCGGTGACCAGCCGCAGCAGCGCCCCCTCCCCCCGCATCGCCTCGGTGATGAGAAACGATTTCACCTCCGGGTGGTAGAGGCAGGTGGGGTGGAACTGCATGAACTCCATATTGGCGATGCCGGCCCCGGCGCGGTAGGCCATCGCTATGCCGTCGCCGGAAGAGATGTCCGGATTCGTGGTGTAGAGGTAGACTTTCCCCATGCCGCCGGCCGCCATGAAGGTGGCGGGGGCGAGGACGGTTTTCACGATGCCGGCGGCGGCGTCCAGCACGAACGCCCCGGCCACCCGCGCCGGGCCGCCCGTTCCTTCGATCTTCGATTGCAGCACGAGGTCGATGGCGGTGTGGTGCTCCATTACGGTGATGTTTTTTTCCAGGCGGGCGGCGGCGATGAGCGCGCGCTCGATCTCCCGGCCGGTGAGGTCTTCGGTGTGGATGATGCGGCGCTTGCTGTGGCCCCCCTCGCGGTGCAGCGAGAGCGGCGCGCCGGGGCCGCCGTCCTGCCGCGTGAAGCGCGCGCCGATGCCGATGAGGTATTCAATGGCGTCGGGACCGGCCTCCACCAGCAGGCGGACCGCTTCTTCCCGGCACAGCCCGTCCCCCGCCTTCAGCGTGTCCTGCACATGCAGCTCAAAGGTGTCGTCCAGCGACGTGACGGCGGCGATCCCCCCCTGCGCGTACTGGGTGTTGGACTCTTTCATCTCCCGCTTGGTGATGATCGCCACGCGCCCCGCGCGGGCCGCGTCGAGGGCGAAAATCAGCCCCGCCATGCCGGAGCCTATGACAAGGTAGTCGAACGTTAAAACGGGGGAAGCGCCGGTGCGTGCCATGCGGTCGTGGGGGAAGCGGGGCGGCTAGACCCGGAACTCAAACTGGTATTGGCCCAGTTCGATCCGGTCCTTGCTTTTCAAATCCTTTTCACCGGTTATTTTTTCGCCGTTCAGTTTCGGCTTGGTGAACCCCCCCATCGGCTTGATGCTGTATTTCCCGGCGCGCCGGGTGATGGCGGCGGCGATGGCGCCGATGGTGATGCCGGGGGTCTTGATATCCGCGCCGTCGCCGGAGCCGAGCAGCGTCGTTTCCTTGTCCAGCTTGTGGAACACCAGCCTGCCGGAGCCGCTGGCGCTTTGATCCATAATGACGATGAGCTGCGCCGCTTCGCTCTTGCGCTTCATCTCCTCTTCTTTGGCTTTTTGCTGTTTCATCATTTCTTCGGCGTTGATCATGACGGTCATGCCGGCCACCTCGGCGGCGCCGAAGAAATCCGATGAGGTCTTTGCCTCCTCTTCGTTGACGAAAAGGATTTCGAATTTGCCGATGTTGATGACGTCGCCGTGATGCAGTTCCTGGCTGGTTATCCGCCCTTTGTTGACGAACGTGCCGTTGGTGCTTTTGAGGTCGTGCAGGATGAAATGGTTTTTCTCCACGGCGATGCGCGCGTGCTTGGCGGAAACGGCGGGGTTTTTAAGGACGATGTCCCCCGTTTCGCGTCCGAAAACGACGCCCGCGGCGAGGGGCTGTTCTTTCACCACTTCGTTGTTGAGCTTGACCACCAGTCTTGCCATATGGGGCTGGATTATACCCCATCACGGGAACGGATGGGTATGGGAATCAGGCCCCCAAATCGAAGGTCAGGGTGAGCACGTTCCCCGCTTCGTTATAGGCGACGGCGGAGGCGAAGGTGCGGATAATGATGATGCCGCGGCCGTGGGGGAGCAACTCCGGGTCGACCTCTTTCTTGAGGAAATGGGACCAATCAAAGCCGGGACCTTCGTCCTCGATCCGGAAGGTGGCGCTCTGCCGGTCGTAGTCATAGCTGATCTTCACGCCGCGTTCGCTGAACGGCGGCAGAGCCATCCGTTCGCCCACGGCCCGCTCGAACAGATCGAAATCATCTTCCTTGAGTTTTGAGGAAACCTCCAGGTTGCCATGCACGATGGCGTTGGTGATGGCCTCTTCCAGCGCCAGTTCCATCGATCCCTTTTTCAGGCTTCCCTGGGAATTGGCGATCAGGTTGGTGAGGTAGAGCGCGGTGGGGCGTATGAGGCGGCGGTCATTGCCCAGCACCATCTCTTTTTTCTCCAGGGTGACGAAATCGGCCACCTGCTTCAGCATGTCGTTTTTTTCCACCTCCTGCACCGCGTACGAGAGGCGTTTTATGATGAGATCCACCTCGGTGGCGTCGGTTATCCCCAGCGCGTCGGCCTGTTCCAGCGCGAAGGAGCGTATCTGCGCCATTTTCCGCCGTTCTTCTTCCAGCGCGCTCTCGTGGGCATGGCGGGCGTCCTCCAGCGACTTGAACATCTGCTCCACCTGCCGGTTGAGGATGGCGATCTCGCGCGAGGTGGCGGGCGCAAGCGCGGAAACGGCCCCATCTTCTTCCATGCGGGCGATGGTATTGGCTATGTCATGCACCGGTTCCATCACCTCTTTGGCAAAGAGCCAATAAAGCGCCCCCCCCAGCGCCAGGATGATGAGCAGCATGCCGGTCACCACATGGGTGGTGAGACGGATCGACGCATCGCGCCATTCGGCGACGTTAAAGGTCATTTCCGACATCCCCAATACCGTCCCGGCGGCGACCGGGTTGCCGTCAAGACCCACGTGGCAGCGGCCGCACCGTTCATCCGCCTTGAAGGGGAAGACGAGGCGGAAGGAGGCGCCGTCCAGTTCGGCGTATTCAGGCAGGGCGCCTTGAAGCACCGCCCGCTCCATGCCGTCGTGCGGCTCTTCCCCATCGCGCATGCCGAACTGCTTGCGGATATGCTCCCCGCGCACCATGCGGAAATCGAACTTCACCTGTTTTTTGAAGTTATCAACCGTGCCGCGCACCGCTTCCGGGTCGCCGGTTGCCATCATCACCGAAAGCAGCCCGGTGCGGATCAGCTCGGCCTCTCCCCTGGCTTGGTTATAAATGGATACCTTGTCCCGCTGGTAAAGGAGGTAGGAAAGAACGATGCAGACGAGTCCCACGCCGATAACGCTGATGAGCGCGAGGCGGCGGAGAATGATTCCCCGCAGCGACCGAAGCTCCCCCTTCAAATTCCCCCCTCCGGATGAAATATTTCCTTACAGTATATCACACGGGATGGTTGGTTATTTTGCCGCGCCCGTTCCGGTTGGTGTCTCAGTTTGAAAAAATATGGCGGGTAGGACAGACAGCAGCCTATAGGCCATCTCCGGAGCGGATGGAAAAAAGCCATTCCGCTCCTCCCATCTTGTCTGTCATCAGCTCGAAAGGGCTGACAAAATTGGCCCTAACGGACCAACGACACGCAGGAATGCGTGTCCTACCGTGAAAATCAGCCCAGTTTGGGGAAGGTGGAACCGACGACCGCGTCGCGCAGCCGCTCGTAGGCGGCGGCGGCGGTGAAGAGGGTCTCTTCGCCGAAGTGGGCCGCCATCAACTGCACGCCGATCGGCCTGCCGTTCGGCGCAAAGCCGCCCGGCACGCTGATGCCGGGGATGCCTGCCAGATTGGCGCTGATGGTGAAAATGTCGCTCAAGTACATCTGCAGCGGGTTATCCGCTTTTTCGCCGATGGTGAAGGCCGGGGTGGGCGCCGTGGGGGTGAGGATCACGTTGCACTTTTTGAACGCCGCGCGGAAGTCGTTGAGTATGAGCGTCCGCGCCTTTTGCGCTTTCAGGTAGTAGGCGTCGTAATAGCCGCTGCTCAAGGTGTAGGTTCCCAGCATGATGCGGCGTTTCACCTCCGGGCCGAACCCTTCGGAGCGGCTGTTCACGTACATGGCGGCGAGGTCGTGGCTCTCTTTGCTGCGGTGGCCGTATCTGACGCCGTCGTAGCGGGCGAGGTTGCTGCTCGCCTCGGCGGTGGCGATGACGTAGTACACCGAGATTCCGTATTCGGTGTGGGGGAGCGATATCTCCTCGATGCGCGCGCCTTCCTTCGCCAGCCGTTCGGCGGCGGTTTTGACCACTGTTTCAACGGCGGGATCGATGCCGCCGACGAGGTATTCCTTCGGCAGGCCGATCACCATCCCTTTCACGTCTTTTTTCAGCGCCGCCGCGTAATCCGGCACCGGCATATCGACGGAGGTGGAGTCGAGCGGGTCGTGCCCCGCCAGCACGTTCATCAGCAGGGCCGTATCTTCCACCGTGCGGGCGAAGGGGCCTATCTGATCCAGCGACGAGGCGAAGGCGACGAGGCCGAAGCGGGAGATGCGCCCATAGGTCGGTTTCAGCCCGACGACGCCGCACAGCGAGGCCGGCTGGCGGATGGAGCCGCCGGTGTCGGAGCCGAGCGAGGCGGGGGCGAAACCGGCCGCCACGGCAGCCGCGGAACCGCCGCTGGAGCCTCCCGGCACCGCATTGAGGTCCCACGGGTTGCGGGTGGTGAAAAACGCGCTGTTCTCCGTGGATGAACCCATGGCGAATTCGTCCAGATTGGTCTTGCCGATAAGCACCGCGCCGGCCCCCCGCAGTTTTTTTACCACGGTGGCGGAGTAGGGAGCGCGGAAGTTTTCCAGTATTTTCGATGCGCAGGTGGTGAGGCGGTCTTCGATGGCGATGTTGTCCTTC
Organism: Nitrospinota bacterium; assembly: GCA_016217735.1. Lineage (NCBI taxonomy): Bacteria > Pseudomonadati > Nitrospinota > Nitrospinota bacterium. Next base: position 23,755 of record JACRGQ010000031.1, on the reverse strand, counting down.
ACCGCGACGGGGATGCCGAGCAACGGCCCCTTTTCCCCGGCGGCGCGGCGCTTGTCCGCGTCGGCGGCCTGCGCCAGCGCATCCTCTTTTTCCACGCGGAGGAAAGCCTTCACTTGCGGGTCGAGCCGCTCTATCCGCTCCAGCAGGTTTTTCGTGAGCGCGGCGGACGTGGTTTCCCCCGCCGCCAGTTTGCGGGAGAGGGAGGCGATGGTCTCGTTGTGCAGTTCCGCCATGCGCCCGCCTATTCGATGATGCGGGGGACGGAAAAGTAGTTTTTCGCCTGGGCCGGCGCGTTTGCCAGCGACTTGGCGTGGTCGAAGTGCGCGGTGACGGCGTCTTCGCGGAAGACGTTCTCCACCCCGATCACGTGGCTGGTCGGCGGCACGTCGGCCGTATTGAGTTTGCCCAGTTGCTCGATGTGGCCGAGGATGGCGGAGAGGTCGTGGGCCGTCTTCGCCACCTCCCGTTCGCTGATCCTGAGGTTGGCCAGTTTGGCCACCTTCAAGACTTCTTCGGCGGTAAGCATTATTTCCGGTGGGAAGCTTTCTTCGAGCGCCAGCGTTTTTTCAGTTTCTTTTTCTTTGTCGGGCTAGGCATATCGGTCTCTCTCCATCGCAATGAGTGTTTTGGTGTTGCAGGAGTATATCAGGGGAGCGCGGCAAAAACCAGCTTGAGTTGGACAAGCCGTGAAACTATCTTGTACTATGGAAGCCAGGAGAAATATTTATGGGAACGATCAGGGACGAGCTTGCGGTAAAGATCAAATCTTTGCCGGATATTGAGAAGATTGAACTGGTGGATTCCATCCTTCTGCAGCTCGACAGGCCAGACCCGGAAATTGACCGGATTTGGGCGGACGAGGCTCGCAGGCGCTGGCAGGCGCATAAGCAGGGCAAAATGGAAACGGTCCCCTATGGTCAAGTCATGGACAAACATCGCATCGCATGAAAGTACGCTTCCTCAAACCCGCGCAATTTGAGGTTGATGACGCCGTGGCTTGGTATGCATCCCAATCGGCCGGATTGGATACGCAATTTCTCGACGATCTGGATAAGGTTATCAGAAGGGCCGTGGCGTTTCCTTTTTCGTGCGTGGAAATCGAGGAAGGTCTTCGGCGCTGTTTGTTCTCCCGGTTCCCTTATGGGATTATTTACGGCATGGATTCCGACACAATCTTTGTGGTCGCGGTTGCGCATCTTCACCGCGAACCGCGATATTGGATTGAAAACATGGCGAAGGAATCGTAGGGAGGCCGGAATGCCGCGCCTAAAATCCCACCCCGTTCCCCGCCAGCCTTTAAGGGGGGACTTTAGTACATCGGCCCGATCCTGCCCCCGCGAAGGCGGGGGGGCCGACTTTCCCGCGTTGACAGAGTAGACAATCAGGGAGCGGCGGAGCTGGCGGAGCCAGACGCGCACAAACCGCCGCGGAAATGGCCTATAGGCCGCCGCCATGCCTACCGCCCAATGCTACAAAGCAAGACCTGGCCCTGATCACTCTTTTTCCGCGCGGCGGGCGGCAAGCGTTACTCCTACTAACAGACCGATGGCCGCCATCAGGCCGTAGGTGAAGAGTTTCAACGGGCCGATTTGCAGTATTACCGGAAACATCAGCCGACCAGCACTTTCATCGCGGCGGCATGCCCGAACGCGGCAAGCCCGTCTTCCAGCGGGTAGGACGCCTCGACCATTGGTTTCAACGTCATCTGTCCGGTTTCCATCCGGGTAACATGGGTTTATTGCTTTGTCCGGCTTTTCACCGCCGCTTCCCCTTTCCACAAGAGATAGGGGGTGGATTTTGCATTTCCCATCGCTTGCTTGATAAGCTCCGGGTCGGAGGCGCTGTTGCCCTCCAGCAATGATTTAAAAAGGTTGTAATAGAATTGATCGGGATAAACCCATACTTCAAATAAAACGGTTGCTGTTCCAGCCGTTGCTCCAACGTAGACGAACTGATGGGTTCCGTTGGGAGGGATACGGGTATCAAACTCCTCTTTTTCAAGATCGATGCTTACTTTGCGGCCGATAAAATCCTCTCTCTGCGATCCGGCAATGGTTTTTCCCGACGTATCCACGGAAAACGCTTTTATTGCAATAAGCGGCGTGACATAGGTCGGGAAATAATGTCCCGCGCCAATGTTTGAAATGGTCAATTTCGCCGGGCCTCCCTCCCGCGAAATGGAGATGTCGACCGCGCGAAGCGTCATTTCTTTATCATGAATGCCTTTGAAAAGATGGGCACGATCCGGCATATGGCAGCTCTGGCACCGCACCCCCTGTTGCGCCCACGCGCTTTGCTTCCATTCGCGGTAGGTGTTTGTAAGTAACTTCCCGTTGAGGCTGTAACCTTCATCCAATTGGTGGCACGCGGCGCAGAATTCCGATTTTTGGAAAAAATCGCGCGATTCTGATTTGCCGTGTTTGCCTATATCAGCTTTTGCTGTTTTCAGCCCGCCTGATGGGGGCGGTCCAACCACTTTGCCGTTACGTATGTGACATGCCGCGCAGCTTACGCCTGATTTTTGCAATGCCGCATCGAAGCGGCGGTTTGGATGATATTTTTCGTTTTCCTTTTCCTGAACTTCCTGCTGCTCCAGAAGGGGCGCGTGGCAGGTATAACATGAAAGCGCGGTCTCAGGATATTCTCCAACATCCAGTTGGCCCAGCAATCCCGGACCCACCGCTTTGGCATGGAGCGATTCCTTCCACCCCTCGTATTGCGTGGTATGACAGGAGCCGCAACTTTGGGGATAAAGTGAAAAATCACCCTTTCCGGCGGGCGCGGGACGATGCCAGTGCCCTGAAAGGGAAGGCTCTCCCCCGGTGGAAGACAGGGGGGAGAGCGCAATTCCCGATAAAAGGATAAATGCGAAGAAGCTTATTTTTTGCCGCAAGGGTTCTTGGCGCACGGATTCTTCGCGCAGGGGTTTTTCGTTTTTCCCTGCTTGTCGTGTTTCATTCCCTTCATTGAACAGGGATTCGCCGCGCACGGGTTTTTCGCGGCGCAGGGATTCTTCGCGGCGCACGGGTTCTTACCGCAGGGGTTCTTCCCCTCGGCCCACGCGGGCGTGCCGGCCAGGCCGATGGCGGAGGCTAGAACCGCCGCAACAAACAGTTTCGTCATGCGTTTCATTTCAATTTTCCCTTTCATAAAACCGATTATATCAGGACGCACCATGCGCCGTTTCCATCCATTATTTCTTTTTGAAGGATGCCGCATACTGCCGGTAATAGGCGGTCATGGCGGTCATTTCGATGGAGTTCGGGTCAAGCGGATCTCCCGCAATCGGGTTTATCATGCAGTAATTGACCATTTGATCCAGCGTAACGATGTCGCCGGTCATTTTTACGAAATGCGGCCATCCTTTTACCTTGTTGAGGTTCAAATGTTCATGATCGGCGTGGCACGACATGCAGGAAAGACCGCTCGTGCCGAGTTTTTCGTCATTCCAGAGGCGCTCCCCCATGGTCACAAGCTTTTTGTAGTCGGTGATATGGGTGTTGCGGATCGGCTTGTTTTGCCCCTTGGCGCACGGGTTGGCGGCGCAGGGATTCGCCCCGCAAGGGTTTTTCACGCCACAGGGATTTTTTGCGGCGCACGGATTCTTCCCGCAGGGATTACCCGGTCCGGCGAAGGCGTCGCCGCTTATCCCCACGGCCAAAAACAGCCCCGCAAGAAACAGAAACAGCTTTTTTTCATCCTGACTTCCATCCTTTATTTTTATTATGTTTTAGTTCCCGCCGTCCGCCGGGGCGTTAGCCCCGGTAAGACGGAAAGGGGAGAATCATCGCCATTGTTAAAATCTTCCCTATGGATAAATACGGCGCGGGCTGGTTCCAGCCCGCCGGGATTATTTCTGATTTTCACCTTTCCGCCTTGAACAGTTCCGCCCTTTTTTTGCCGGTGGCTTTAGCTATCGCGTGTTCGACGCCAGCGTTTCTCATCCGGCCGGCCACGACATGGTGTATGTAGGATACCGAGTAGCCGAGCGAATCCGCGACGTCCGTCAACGTGAATCCCCGGCCCTTCAAAGCGAGAAATGCTTTGCTCTTCGCCCTCCTCAGTGCGATTCCTTTTATTATCCCGTCACCCATTGCGCCTCCCATGTTCAACATCATACCCAAATTAGTGACGCTCACCTCTAAAACATTACAGGTTGCCCCGCTCTCAAACCCGCCTCCTCAAACTGCCGGTCAGATTGACCATTAAAATAGGAGCCATCGGGCGACTGAAAAAGCGCTTTCTTATGACCGCAGGGCGTGCATTTCGGCGTTTGCGTAGCGCAACCGGCTTGCCAGCAGCCGCGCAAGGCCGTCCAGCAGGTTGATCGCGGCCATCTTGTGGTCCCCCGCGAGGTCGTCAAAAGCTTTCCGCGAAAGCACATACAGATCGGAATCGGTGTAGGCGAGCGCGGTCGCCGACCGGGCGCTCCCGTCCAGAAAAGACATCTCGCCGAAAAAGGTGCCCCGCCCGAATGTGGCGATGTGGTGGGTATGGTTCTTATCCAAAGGAAGCAGTATGCGAACCTCCCCCCTTCGTATCAGGAAAAGCTCGTCGCCGGGATCGCCGGAGGCAAAAATCCGTTCGCCGGCCTTAAACGAGCGCTTCTCCATCCGCGACTCAAGGACGGCCAGGGTTTCTTCCTTCCGCCCCCTGAAAAGCTCCAGTTCATGCAGCTTAAGGCGCTCTTCCTCGGCGCGTTCCACGGCGGCCCCCTTGAGGATGCGGTCTTCCACCCATTGAATGGCGGCGTCAAGCTCGTTGAAATCCCTTGTCGTGCTTTTCCATTTTACCAGCCCCACTTGGTCAAAGTACTCCTGGATGTCCTTTCCGCTTGGAATATTTTTGGGGATCTGGCTGAAAATCAGGAATCCGTTGCGTTCGGCGAGCCGGGTCTTGACCTGTTCGAGCATATGCGTGGCCGTCATATCCACCGTTTGGACGCGCCGCATGTCCAAAATGACGTAGGTTCGCGTTTTTATCTCCTCCTCGATGGCGGTAAAGAGCTGATCCGTTGTCCCGAAAAAGAGGCTCCCCTGCAATTCGAAGATCACCATCTGGTTTCCGCGCTGTTTCAGTATCTCCATCTCCTTCTCCAGGCGTATATGCTTGGAGGATATCTCGGTGCCATACGTCTTGCTCCGGATGACCCTGCCGCCGATCTGCTCGCGGATGAACAACGCGACGGCAAGCACGACCCCGGTGCCCGAGGCCGCGATCAGGCTTACCGTAAGCGAGACGATGACGACCGCGGCGATCACGGCAAAGTCGAGGACGGTCGAGCGCGATTTCAAAAGGCCGAGTGTATGTTTGTCGATCATCCGAAAGCCGATTACTATCAGAATGCCGGACAAGGCGGCTATCGGCACCCTGGCTATCACGCCGCCCAGCAATAGAAACGCGATGAGCGCCAAAATCCCCTCGATGATGCCCGAGAAGCGGCTCGACGCGCCGCTTGACATGTTTACCAGCGTCGCCCCCATCGTGCCCGCGCCGGGGATTCCCCCAACCGCCGCCGATGCGATATTGCCGGCGCCTTGCGCCACAAGCTCGCGGTTGGAGTCGTGCCGGGAACTGGTGAGGCTGTCCAAAACGACGCAGGTTTTAAGGGTGTCGATCGAAAGCAGCACGGCCAGCGTCATGGCCGGCTCCATCAGCCCCATGAAATCGGCCAGATGAAGGCCGCCAAAGGACTGCCAGCGGCCGGTTATGGCTTCCGCCAGTCCGCCTCCCGCTCCGCCCAGAGGCCCGATAACCAGGGGATTGTCCGCAAGCGTCAACAAGGATCTGTCCGCCAGCCCCAGCAGAAAATATGAAAGCATGCCGGCAAACAGCGCAATTATGGCGGCCGGAACGGCCTTGGTGATTTTGGCGGCTCCCAGCATGGCCGCCATCGTCACCATGCCGACCACCATCCCCTCCCAATTCCATAAATTCAGCGAGGCGAGCGATTCCCAGAAATGGACGTTTTTAGGCACCCCCAGGAATTTTGGCACCTGGCTGGCGATAATGTATAAACCGACGCCGCTGAGATAGCCGCTGACGACCGGGTACGGCATGTATTTTATCAATGTGCCAAGGCCGACGGCCCCGAAGATGACCTGAATAATTCCGGCGATCAAACCCAACAAGGCCAGCATCAGGAGGGCCGATTCAATGCCGTTTCCTTTATGCAGGTATTCGATGACGAACGCCGTCAGAACGGCCGCCGCCGGGGCGCACGGGGCGGTGATCAGGCGGTTGGTTCCGCCCAGCGCCGGGGCCAAAAGGCCAAGCGCCGTCACGCCAAGAATTCCCGCAATCGCCCCTTGCGCGGAAAAGGAAGCGCCAAAAGGGGAATAAATGGCGACGCCAAAGGCGATGGCGGAGGGCAGGGCAATCAACATGGCCGTCAGGCCGCCCCAGAAATCACCCGAAAGATTATCGCGCTTCATTGTAAATCCTGTTTCCCTTTATCCCGCTTTTGAACCGGCTCCAATAGTAATCATCATAATAGCGGTTTTCCAGCTTTATTCGGCAGATTAAGGCGCGCACGGCATTATTGTATTTGCTTCAATCGTGATTCCGGTTAAAATCGACGCATGAAATTCCCCGAATATCGTGGCAGACGCATCCGCATGTCCGAGGGGTTGAGGCGGATGACGCGGGAGTTCCGGCTTTCCCCCGACAACCTGATTTATCCTTTGTTTGTCACCTTCGGCAAGGGGATAAAGGAAGAGATCGGCTCGATGCCGGGGAACTACCGCTGGCCGGTGGACAAGCTGGCGGCGGAGGCGAAAGAGATTCAATCGCTCGGCATCCCGGCGGTGATCCTGTTCGGCATTCCGGAGACCAAGGACGAAAAAGGGACGAGCGGCTGCCAGCCGGACGGCGTGGTGCAAAACGCCATCCGCGAGATCAAGAACGCCGCCCCGGAACTGGTCGTTATCACCGATGTATGCATCGACGAATACACCACGCACGGCCACTGCGGCATCGTGGGGCCGCACGGAAAAATACTGAACGACGAAACGCTGGAAATGCTGGCGCTGATGGCCCTTTCGCACGCCGAGGCCGGCGCCGATATGGTGGCCCCGTCCGACATGATGGACGGCCGCGTGGCGGTGATACGCAAGGCGCTGGACGCGCGCGGTTTCAGCGATATCCCCATCATGGCCTACGCGGCGAAATACGCATCGGGCTTCTACGGCCCGTTCCGCGAGGCGTGCGACAGCGCCCCCAAATTCGGCAACCGGACGACCTACCAGATGGATCCGCCCAACGCCCGCGAAGCGCTGCGCGAAGTGGCGCTCGACATCCAGGAAGGGGCCGACATCGTCATGGTGAAACCGGCGCTTTCGTATCTGGACATCATCCGCGACGTGCGCACCCGCTTTGACATGCCGGTGGCCGCCTACAACGTCAGCGGCGAATACAGCATGGTGATGGCCGCCGCCGAAAAGGGGTGGATAGACGGCCACCGGGTGATGATGGAGGTGCTCCTCTCCATCCACCGCGCGGGGGCCGACATGATTTTGACCTACTACGCGAAACAGGCGGCCAAAGACCTCAACGGCTGACCCCGGCGGGGAAAAGGGAAAAATGACGATAGACATTTTGACCGGTTTTCACAACGAATTGTCCGCCGCCATTGACGCGGTTTCGGGCATCGCGGGAAATCTTCTATCCGCCGAGCTGGAAGAAGAACATCAGGCGGTCGCAAAAGAAGTCGCAAAGGCTTTTGAAGGGGTCGCGGAGAAGAAAACCGAGCAGGTTCACACCATCATCACTATTTTGTTGATTCCCGTGGGGCTGCTCGTCGGCGCTTTTCTGCTCAAGCTGGCCTATGATCTGTTCACCGGAACCGCCGACAAGGTGGGGAAGGGCGTCGGGAGCATCTCCAGCAAGCTGAAGGCCGCGGTGGCCGGGGATGCCAAAGGCGCGGCGGCGAAAAACGACAGTACCGCCAAATTGCCGGCCATGCCGAAGGATCCTTCCAAACCGCAAAGCCGCCCGCTGCTTCTGGGGCAGATCATTACCCGGTTCATAAACCCCACGCTTTCGGAGCGGGAAGTGGAAAATGCCGTGCAGCTTCAAAAGCAGTCAAACAGCGGCAAGAAGATCGGCGAGATTTTGGTGGAGCAGGGCGCCGTTACCCAGGACGACGTGCATCGCGCGCTGAAAATCCAGAAGAAAAACCACTAAGGCGCAAAGGCGCGGCATCGCCGCAAGCCGGGCATGGGCGCGCAAAACGGGCGCGGTGGGGCGGCAGTGCTTTTTTTGCGGCCTGTCAGCGGGCCAGGATGGCCACGACGATCAGCTCCGCCGCGAGGATGGTGGAAAGCGATATGGCCAGCGGCGCAAAGTTATCGTCGATGAACACATAGACTTCGCGGAGACTCGCCCGTTCAATGGCGTTCTTGGCCTGTTGCGCGGCGACGATGACCGTCGAAAAAAATCCTATGGAAAGCGCCTTCATTTTTTCCCCCGTATCTGCGGACCCTTGAAAAAGGGGCTGGAAACAAAGAGTTCCTGCGCCATTTTCTGCGCGATCTCGTCGGAACGGACCACATAGGTCTGCTCCCGAATCTGCTTCCGGTACTTTTTAATGAGGTCCATCCTCAAACCGGAACTGTTCCCGACGTTCTTGTCCATTACACACCCCACTTTTCCTATGAATAACTTATCGGCCCGGCAAAAATTTCCCTTTAGGCCTTTTTAAGGGGGGAGATGAAATGGCGGGGACTTTTATAATGCGCTGAAAAACGGGTTGTTATTCCGCCATCCGTTGGCGTTCCCAATACCGTGAAACATAAAACACCACCGATATCCCATCATGGGCGGCGGTAATGGATAACAAAAGATTTCAGCGGCGGGGGGTGGCGGCGAACGCGGCCCGTTTCACAGTCCGTAGCCGCGCCCGCGCCGCCGCATTCACGGCAACGCGGCCTACATCACTCCCGCGAGGTCGAGATAGTCGAGCGGGTTGAGCCGGTACTTCTGCGGGTCTTCGTAGCCGATGATCCGGTGGCGCTCCCCGGCGGGGCCGTCCAGCGCGATCTCATGCGGAGTAATGCGCAGGTGCGTGCCCTCGTCGTACACGGCGATAACCGTGGGGGTGAGCATGGAGCGCTGCCCCGGCACCGCCACCACCGCCAGCAGGCCGCTTTCCAGCCGCACCAGCGTGCCGACCGGGTAGATGCCGACGCATTTCACGAAATACTGGGCCATCTCGGCGTCGAAGTGGTGCTTGCTCCACTCGTATATCTTCCGTATCGCCTCGGCCGGTTCCAGCCCTTTGTGGTAGATGCGGTTGGTGGTGATCGCGTCGTACACATCGGCCAGGGCGGCCATCTTCCCGTAACGCGAGATGTTCTCGTGGTCGAGCTGTAAGGGATACCCTGTGCCGTCGAACCGCTCATGGTGCTGGCTGGCCACCTCAATCGCCTCGAAGGGTATCCCCTTGGTGCCAATCAGGATGTCGTGACCGTGGGTGACGTGGCTTTTCATCAAGTCGAATTCCGCGTCGGTGAGCGGCCCCGGCTTGTTGAGGACGGCGTCGGACACTTTCATCTTGCCGATGTCGTGCAGCAGCGCCCCCACCCCCACCTTCTGTATGGTTTCGCGGTCGATGCCGATGAAGCGGCAAAACGCGATCATCAGCACGCAGACGTTCACGCTGTGCATGAACGTGTACTGATCCTTGCTCTTGATGCGGCTTAAGGAGGCAAGCGCGTCGACGTTGCGGAACACCGAATCGACCAACTTCTCCACCACATGGTTGGCCTCTTCCAGCGCCACCTGCTTGCCCAGCCGCGCCTCGTGCAGAATGCCGGTCACCACCTTTTTCGCCTCGTGTTTCACCGCTTTGGCGTGGTGTATCTCCTCTTCCATCGGCACCGTGTTAATCACCGTCCGGTCCATCTCGACCAGCCGGTGCATCTCTTCGTGCAGCTCTTTTTGCACATCTTCGCGCTTTTTCCCGCGCCCCTCCCCCACATCGGAACCCTTCCGGGTATCGATGTAGAGTTCCCGGATGCCGAACGCCTTTACTTTTTCAACGGTATGCGCGTCTTTTACTAGAACCGAATTGGTAAGGAAAGGATGCTCAAGCCAGCCGCAGTTGAAATCGGCCACGAACATGCCGGGCTCGAGCTGTTCCACCGTAATCTTTTTAATCATGGGAAGTTAGACCCTGCCATTAAAAGCGTTTTCTCTTGATTTCACCCATCCGTTCCAATAAAATTAAAATTCATGGGAAAGGGAAGGTTCAACGGGTGGGCGGTCACACTTGCCTCCACATTTATTCTAGCATCATCTCCGCTTTATGCATCCACTCCGGAACTTGCCGGGGAAGAACCCCTCTCCGCCGCCGCGCTGGAGCCGGACTATCAGGATGACCTGTTCCCCGAACCGGCGGTGTTGCGTCCAAACGTGAATTTTTGGCTCGACGTTTACACCAAATACGACGAGAACCAGGCGATCCTCCATGACAGCGTGAATCTCGACATCCGCTACGAGGTGGTTGATCTGGACGAAGCCTACCCCCGCGCCTCGCGCCGTTATGCGGCCAGGCAGCTCACATTGCGCAAACGGCAAATAGCCGATGCGCTGAAGCGCCTCGCCCGGCGGGAGGGGCGGTGCGAAGGGGAAGGGGAATGCCGGATTGCCGCGCTGTTTGGCAACACGCCGGATGCCCGCGTCTACCGCGAGGCGTCGGAGCAGTTGCGGGTGCAGTACGGCCTCAAGAGCCGCTTCAAGCTGGGGCTCATCACCAGCGGACAATACATGCCCGAGATGAGAAGGATTTTTGAACGGTACGGTGTGCCGCTGGATCTGCTGGCGCTGCCGCACGTGGAAAGCTCGTTCAACGTCAAGGCATACTCCCGCGTGGGAGCCGCCGGCATCTGGCAGTTCATGCGCTCCACCGGCAAGCATTACATGAAGATCAACGGCCAAACGGATGAACGGCGCGACCCGCTCATCGCCACCGAAGGGGCCGCCAAGTTCCTGCGCGACAATCATGAACACCTGGAAAGCTGGCCGCTGGTGGTCACCAGCTACAACCACGGCAAGAACGGCATGGCCCACGCCAAACGAATCTACGGCGACGACATCGCCGGCATCATCAAAAATTACGACGGGCCGGCTTTTGGTTTCGCCAGCCGCAATTTCTACTGCGAATTCCTGGCGGCCCGCCGCATCATGCAACACCCCGAACGGTACTTCGGCAACATCGACTTCCACTCGCCGCTCGAATTCGACGTGGTGAGGCTGCAAAACCATGTACGCATCCGCGACTTGGCGCGGTTTTACGACATGAAAGAAATCGCGCGCCTCAACCCGGCGCTGCATAAGAACACCTTGGCGAGCCAAGGCTTGCTCCCGCGCGGCTACACGTTGCGCATCCCCCACGGCACAGCCGCCGGTTTCGCGCAGGTGGCTTCGTATACCCCCACGCCAGCCGAGTTAGCGCGGGCCGTACCCGCCCCAAACCCCGCGCCGGCCGGCCGCAAGGATTACGGCGCCGTGGCTCCCGGCGGGGAATATGTGGTCGATCACGGCGATTCGCTGTACAGCATCGCCATGAAATACAACACCACCGTGACGGCGCTGAAAGAACTTAACGACATGGGTCGCCGCAGCCGGATCAACCCCGGCCAGAAACTGGCATTGCCGGCCGAGGCGGCTTCGCAAATCATGCCGTCCGCGCGGCAACCGTCAACAGAGGCGGCTTCGCCCCAACCCGCCGCCAGCCGGCCGCACGCGGGCGTTGAGCCGGCGCCGCGTGACCGGCCCGGCGATGGTAAACATTCCATCGGCGCTGAATACGCCGCGCTCTTTGCTTATATGTCCAATCGGGTGGCCACGTTGATTGGCTGGAACAGCGCGCCGCCGCCCGCCCCCGTTGCGGTTGCGGCGGCCGCAACGGCGCCCCCCATCCAGCCCGCCGCCGTATCCCGCCCGGTGCCGGGCAAAGACAGGTTCCGCGTCATAAAGGCGGAGGACGGCTACGGCGTCATATCGGTATTGCCGGAAGAAACCCTGACCCATTACGCCGACTGGGCCGGCGTTTCCACCCGCGAAATCATGCGCCTCAACAAATGGCGCCGCCCCGCGCTGCATCTGTGGCGGACGGTGAAAATCCCCATGGACAAGACCGATGCGGATACTTTTGAGCGGCGCCGCAATGATTTCCACCAAAGCCTGTATAAGGATTTTTTCGACAGCCATAACGTGAAGGAGGTGGACGACCGCGTGCTTCACCGCGGGCAAACGGCATGGACGATCTGGAACGGCCAGCGTGAGGTGCCGCTATGGCTGATCTCCCTGTACAACGAAGGGAAGCAGCTCGACCGCCTCCACGCCGGGGAGATACTCCGGATGCCGGTTATCGAAAAAAAGTCCTTCTAACCGCGCGGCCCGATGTTGCGCCAAAGGCCGAATACTGATACAGTTCACGGCAATATATGCGCGCGGAAACAGTGTTAACGCCAGGGGGGTATCCCCCTCATTGTAAGGGGCTTGGATGATATTCGATTCGCTGTTGGGGCTCTTTTCAAACGATCTCGCCATAGACTTGGGCACCGCCAATACCCTCGTGTTCGTCAAGGGGCGCGGCATCGTGCTGCGCGAGCCCTCGGTGGTGGCCGTGCATGCCGAAAGCAAGAAGGTTCTGGCCGTGGGGCATGAGGCGAAAAAGATGCTCGGCCGCACCCCCGGCTCCATCGTGGCATTGCGCCCGATGAAGGACGGCGTTATCGCGAACTTCGAATACACCGAAGCGATGATCCGCCACTTCTTCCAGAAAGTGCATAACCGCAAAACGCTTATCAAGCCGCAAGTGATCATCGCCGTGCCCAGCGGCATCACGCAGGTGGAAAAACGCGCCGTGCGCGACAGCGCCCTGAGCGCGGGCGCCCGCTATGTCTACCTCGTCGAGGAACCGATGGCGGCCGCCATCGGCGTCGGCCTGCCGATCGAAGCCCCGTCGGGAAACATGATACTGGACATCGGCGGCGGCACCACCGAAGTGGCCGTCATATCCCTCTCCGGCATCGTCTATTCCCGCTCCGTCCGCGTGGCGGGCGACGAACTGGACGAAGCGGTGATCACCTACATGAAACGCAAGTACAACCTCCTTATCGGCGAACGGATGGCGGAGGATATCAAAATCAAGATCGGCTCGGCCTACCCCCGCGAACAGAAAAAAACGATGGAAGTGAAGGGGCGCGACCTCGTGGCCGGCATCCCGCGCACGCTCATCGTCAGCGACGAAGAGGTGCGCGAGGCCCTGAGCGAAGTGGTGGCGGTCATCGTGGATACCGTGAAAACCGCGCTGGAGCGCATCCCGCCCGAACTGGCCGCCGATATCGTGGACAAGGGAATCGTCATGGCGGGCGGCGGCGCCCTGCTGGGGGGGCTGGACGCCCTGTTGCGCGAGCAGACCGGCCTGCCGATCATCGTGGCGGAAGACCCGCTCTCGGCGGTGGCGATGGGCGTGGGCAAAACGCTGGAACACCTTGACCTCCTCAAGCAGGTCGCCATCTAGCACGGCCCCCGCCCCGGACCGTTCCGCGGGAGGATAAAGAACGCATGGGCCGCCTGTTCCAAAAATACGAAAACCTGATCCTGCTGTTCTGCCTCCTCATCTTCGCGGCGGTGCTCCTTTCCAACAACGCCCGCGAAAACCGCAAGCCGAACCTGATGGAGCGCGCGGTGCTGGCCGCCGTCACCCCTTTCCAGAACATGGTCACCGGAACCGTCCGCGGCGCCATAGCCGGCTACCACCGCTACTTCTACCTCGTGGACACGGCCGCGTACAACGACGAACTGCTCCGGATGTTCCATGAACAGGTGTTCAAGAACAACCAACTGCGCGAAGAGCTGAAAAAACACCGCCGCGTCGACGAAATGCTGGGCAACGGCGCGCTGAAGCCGGACAGCCTGCTGCTGGCGGAAGTGGCGGCGTGGGACGCCACCAATATCGCCCGGACGATGGTCATCAACCGGGGGGACGAGCAGGGGGTGCGCGAGGGAATGGTGGCGATGACCCGCCTGGGGCTGGTGGGGCGCGTGGTGGCCGTCACCGCCAACGCCGCGCGCGTGCTGCTGATCACCGACGCGCGCAGCGCCGTGGACTGCTATGTACAGCGCACCCGCACCCGTTGCGTGGTGGTGGGACAAAACCGCAAACGGTGCGACGTGCTCTACCTGCCGGTGAACGCCGATGTGAAAGCGGGCGATATGCTGATCTCCACCGGGCTGGGGGGCATCTACCCCGCGGGCCTGCCGGTGGGACGCATCGCCACGCTTGAGGCCGGCTCCAGCAAGCTCTTCTTCAAGGCGGAGATGGTTCCCGCCGCCGACCTCGAACGTTTGGAGGAGGTCATCATCACCACGGCTCCGCCCGAAATTCCCGATGAACTTAAAAGCGAGGGGCCGAAGAAAAAATGATACCGGCAGCGCAGATGGCCGTTTTTTTCTTCCTCTTCATCCTCCAGACCAGCGCGCTGCGCATGTACACATCCATCGCGCCGGACACGGCGCTGCTCGCCACGATCTGGTTCGCCCTGCGCCACGGACGCTATGCGGGACTGGATAGCGGCGTGCTCGGCGGACTGCTGCAGGATATCGCTTCGTTCGGCATGATGGGCATCAACCTGCTGTCAAAAGGGGTTATCGGGCTGCTTGCCGGCTGGCTGAAGGAAAACCATCTGGTGGAGTGGAACAGCCCGGTCACCTGGATCATCACCATCGGCGCGGGTACGTTCATCAACGGCCTCATCTTCCGCAACTACGCCATGTCGTTTTTCGATTACCACCCCGGACTCTTCGGCGACATCGGCCGGATGATCCTGCAGACGCTCTACAACCTCGCGGTCGGCCTGCCGCTCTTCTCGTTCCTCATCGCCCTCGAAACCAGAATGCGCCGCCTCCTCAATATCAGAGAAATCTGATTTCGCAACGGGTTACGTTCAAGATTCGCTTTGTACAAATATCACAATAATAGCAAATATGGCAAGTATCGCTTATACTATAACCAATAAAGGAGAACCCCCTATGACCAGACTCAAGGTAAGCGCGGCGCGCAAGGATTTCGCGGAAACGATTAACAAGGCCGCCTATGGCAAAGAGCGGATCCTCATCGAAAAGTTCGGCAAGGATGTGGCCGCCGTGGTGCCTATCGACGATCTGCGGCTCCTTGAAGAACTGGAAGATCATCTGGACCTGGAATCCGTCCGCAAAGCCATCGCCAGCCCTAAAAACAGCAAGCCGGTCGCCTGGAATAAGGTGAAAAAGGATTTGGGCCTTTGATCGTTGAAATCCTTCCAACTGCGATTAAGGAACTTAAAGCCCTTCCCGTGAACATCCAGCGGCAGATTGCGGGGAAAATCGACTCCCTCGCCAAAAATCCTTTCCCCGCAGGCTATAAAGCGCTGAAAGGCGAAGATACTTGCCGCATACGGTCGGGAGACTACCGGGTTCTATATGTTGTAAACAAAAAAGCCAATGTCCTGACAATCGTAAAAATCCGCCACCGCAAAGACGCCTACCGGGGTTTATAACGAAGCCCGGCTACTTCAGCAAATGGGCGAGGGCGGCGCCGGGGTCGGCATCGCGCATCAGGGCGTTGCCGATGAGGAAGGCGTCGATCCCCTGCCCCATCAGTTCGTCCATCATGTAGCCGCTGGTGATGCCGCTTTCGCTGACCAGCAGGCGGGCGTTTTTCACCAGCGGGGCGATTTTTTTCGCGGTGCCCGTATCAACCTTCAGGTCCGGGTCTTTAAAATCGCGGTTGTTGATGCCGACCGCATGCCGCCCGGCGGGCAGCCACGCCGCCTCCTCCGCGTTATGGATTTCGAGCAGCGGCTCGATGCCGGTCTCCTGCGCGAGGCCTATCATCTCCTGAAATTCCTCCTTCGACGCGAAATTCACCGCCATGAGCAACACCGCGTCGGCCCCCCATGCGCGCGCCTCGTATATCTGATACGGTTCGATGATGAAATCTTTCCGCAGCACCGGGATGGAGACCGCATCTTTCACCTGCGCCAGAATGCCCAGCGACCCGCCGAAGAAAACCGTATCGGTGAGCACCGAGACGGCCGCCGCGCCGTTGGCCTCGTACCCCTTGCCGATGGCGGCGGGATCGAAATCCTTGCGGAGCTGGGCGTTGCCGGGGGAAATGCGCTTTATCTCGGCGATGACCTTCCGCTTCGCCTTCGCCGCCAAAATGCCGCCGGCGAACGGCCGCGGCTTGTCGGCGTCCTCCGCCTTCTTCTTCATGTCGTACAGCGGCACGACGCTCCGGGTGTGATGCACCTCTTCCCGCTTGTTATCCAATATCCGCTTCAGCAGCGGATGGATCACGCCGGTTTTATTTTTAGCCATAGCGGCTCCACCTTCTCCTTTACCGCCGGGGTCATTGCCAGATCGTCCGGCCATTCGCGCGTGTGTCCCTCTTCCGGCATTTTCTTCGTCGCGTCGATAATCAGCGCCCCCTCCCGCCGGATGAAATCGCGGCGCGGGTCGGTATTATTAAACACCTTCCACGTCACGGTTGAAAGGTCTTTTGCGCCGATCTCCTTGTCCACCACCGCCACGATGTTCACCATCATCCCGGCCGGCCCCGCCAGCAGCCGCGCCCCGGCGTTTTGCGCCTGCCGCGGCAGTTTCTTGTCGATGCTGACAATCAGCGCGCGGTTCTTTGTTCCCTTCTCCGGGATGCAGTGGTCCAAGCCCCCTTCGGCCTTGACCGCCGCGGCGATAGCCGCTTCGTCCACCGGCTTCAGATCCGGCGGGCGGCGGGGAGATTCCCCTTGCAGGCGCGGAGTGGCGTCTATCCCCAGCTTGCCGCCGCGCATCGGCACGGGGGACGAATGATCCAGCACATCGAGCACCCCTTCGCTGTAGAAGAGGTCTTCATCAATGTCGAGGTTATCCATCAGCAGGCGGAAGACGGCGCGGTAATCATGCACGTCCACGCCTTCGTCCACCGCCAGTATCATTTTGGCGAAGCTCATCTGCCCCGCGCCCCACAGCGCGTTCATCAGCCGGTGCGCGGCGGCGGGGAACCGTTTCTCCATCGATACGATGACGCAATTGTGAAAAACCCCTTCCCACGGAAGATCGAGGTCTTTCACCTCCGGCGACACGGTGCGGAGCATCGGCAAGAAGATGTCGCTGGTGGCGCGCCCCATGTAGCAATCCTCCATCGGCGGTTTGCCGACGATGGTGGTGAAATAGACCGGGTTGCGCCGGTGCGTGACGGCGGTGACGTGAAACACCGGATAATAGCCGGCCAGCGAATAGTAGCCGGTATGGTCGCCGAACGGCCCTTCGATGCGGAGTTCCTCCGCCGGGTCGACATAGCCTTCGATGATGATCTCCGCTTCGGCCGGCACCCACATATCGATGGTCTTGCACTTGGCGAGCGTCACCGGCTTTTTGCGTATCAGCCCCGCCAGCAGCAGCTCGTCGATGCCGCGCGGCATCGGGGCGGTGGCGGCGTAGGTGACCACCGGATCGGTGCCGATGGCAACCGCCACCTCCATCCGTTTTCCCGCGCGTTTGTAATCGTGAAAATTGTGCGCGCCGTCCTTGTGGATGTGCCAGTGCATGCCGGTGGTCTTTTTGTCGAACAGCTGCATCCGGTACATGCCGATATTGCGCCGCCCGTCGAGGCTTTGCGTGAAGACCAGCGGAAAGGTGATGAACCGCCCCGCGTCGTCCGGCCAGCAATGCAAAACCGGCAATGCCGTCAGGTCTATCGCGTCGCCGGTATGCACCACCTCCTGGCAGGGGGCCGCGCCGCCGATTTTGCGCGGCGGGAACTTCGCCAGGTCAAAGAGGGTGCCGAGCATTGCAACCTTGTCCGCCAGCGATTCGGGCGCGGCCATGTGAAGCAACGCTTCTATCTGATCGGCGATCTCTTTCACATCCGCAACGCCCAGCGCCATAGCCATCCGCCGGTGGCTGCCGTATGCGTTGATGAGCAGCGGCATGGCGCTCCCTTCAACATTCTCAAACAGCAGCGCCTTGCCGCCGCCGGGAAGCTTGCTCATCCGGTCGGCTATCTCGGTGATTTCGAGGACGGGGCTGACCGGCTCTTTCACGCGGACAAGCTCCCCCGCCGCATCGAGCGCGGCGATGAACTGTCCGAGGTTTTCGCAGGTGCGGCGCTTTGTCATCGGGTCAAATGACGACAAGCGGCCGGCCGGTCATTTCCGGCGGCTGCGGCACGCCCATAAGCTTGAGGATGGTGGGGGCGATGTCGCACAGCGCGCCACCGTCCCGCACGAGCGGCAGGCGGCGCGGGCCGTACACGTGGAACGGCACCTGATTGGTGCTGTGCTGCGTCATCGGATTCCCCTTCGCGTCGAGCATTTCCTCGATGTTGCCGTGGTCGGCGGTGATGATCATCCAGCCGCCCCCCCGCTTCACCGCCTCCATCATCCGCCCCACGCAAGCGTCGACGGTCTCCGCCGCTTTCACCGCCGCGGCAAACACGCCGGTGTGCCCCACCATATCGCCGTTGGCGATGTTGACGATGACCGCCGGGAAGCGGCCGGAGGCGACGGCATGCACCACCTCGTCGGTCACCGGGTCGGCGCTCATCTCCGGCTGGAGGTCGTAGGTGGCGACGCCCGGCGAGGGGATCAGCTTCCGCTCCTCGCCGGGAAACTGCTTTTCCACCCCGCCGTTGAAGAAGAAGGTGACGTGCGCGTATTTTTCCGTTTCGGCGGTGCGGAACTGGGCAATGCCGCGCTGCGCCAGCACTTCCCCCAATGTGCCGGCCAGCGGGTGGTTCTCAAACGCCACCGGCAGGGTGAACTCCTTGCTGTACTCGGTGAGGGAGCAGACATGCACACGCGGCGTTTTTTTCCGCGCGAAGTGTTGGAAGTCCGGGTCGATCAACGCCTTCACCATCTCCCGCACCCGGTCGGAGCGGAAATTGAAAAACTGCACCACATCGCCGTCATCGATGGTTGCAACGGGCGCGCCCGCTTCATCCGTCATCACCGTCGGCTTGATGAACTCGTCCGTCACCCCGGCGGCGTAACTCTCCTCGATGGCTTTCACCGGGTCACGGCCTCTCTTCTCCGCCTCTCCCAGCGCCATCGCGTCAAAAGCTTTTTCCACGCGATCCCACCGGTTGTCGCGGTCCATGCCGTAGTAGCGCCCGATAACGGTCGCCACGCGGCCGCAGCCGGTCTCTTTGATGGCCTCCAGCAACTGGCGCATGTAACCCGCCCCGCTGGTGGGGGAGGTGTCGCGGCCATCCATCAGCGCGTGAACGTAGACGCGGTCAAGCCCCTCACTCTTCGCTTTTTGGAGAAAAGCGATCAGGTGTTCGATGTGGCTGTGTACGCCGCCATCCGACAGAAGGCCGATGAGGTGGTACTTCGTGCCGTCGGCTTTTGCCTTTTTGACGGCGTGGTCGATGACCGGGTTCTTGAAAAAATAACCGTCCTTGATGGCGTGGTTGATGCGGGGAAGCTCTTGGCGGATCACCCGCCCCGCGCCGATGTTCAGGTGTCCCACTTCGCTGTTCCCCATCTGCCCTTCGGGCAACCCGACGGCCTCGCCGGATGCGTTGATGAATATCGGGGGGAACTCTTTTTCGAGATAATCGAAAACCGGCATCTTCGCCGCTTTCAGGGCGTTGCCCTTTACGGTATCGGTGTGTCCCCACCCGTCGAGGATGCAAAGCAGTACCGGCTGATAGCCGTTGTTATTCATGCGTCCCATTCTACTTTCTAATCGTCCGCCCCTCAACAACACGTTTGCGGCGCAAAAAGGCGAGTTACTGCAAATTCAAAGGTTTGGCGCAGGCCATAATTGAAAAAAACCGCCGCCGCCGCCACGGGGAAACAATCGCGGCAAACAAAAGCAATTCAGTGCTTGAAAAATGTGGGCCGTTGGAGATAATACCTGTTCGTGCCGAAGTGGTGGAACTGGTAGACACGCAAGATTCAGGATCTTGTGCCCGTAAGGGTGTGGAAGTTCGAGTCTTCTCTTCGGCACCATATTGACCCTGACCCGTCCCGTCCGGGACGGTTTTGAATACAGCGCATCCTCCATAACGGGGAGAGGCGCATCCGCGCGGGAAAAAGAATAAAAGGCGGCGGGAGCCGATGGCCCCCGCCGCGCACGAGGAAAGTCAGTTAAAAGGCAAATTCAAACATCCCGTAGCCCCATGAAGAGGTATCGCTGAAGCCGGAGCGGCCCTTGGCGGCCTGGCCGGGGGCGAACGTCGAGTACCCCGCCGTTATTTTCACGGATTGGTTGTAGGCATAAACGGCCGTCAGGTCGATTTCCTGGCCGGCGTCGGTCGACGTTTCGGTGTTTGCGGCCCATAATGTGCCGGTGCCCGCCACGTTCAGCCATGCGTCTTTCGCCTGGGCCAGCGCAAAATTGTGGTACGCGATTTCCGCCGTCAGCTTTTCGCTCGGCTTGCCCTTAATCTTGAACGCCAGGTCGGTCATATTGCCCCAGCTGAAGTAATCCATGTAACCGTAGTGGCCGTGATTCGTGTGGAACGGGAACACGAAGGTCTTGTGCGTTTTGGCGTCGGACTGGTCGTCGCCGCTCCCCATGTCATACTCCGCGCCGATCCGCAGCCCGCCCATGACATCGGCAATCGTGTAACCGGCGGTGACGGCGAAGGCGTTGGCGGATTGATCGACGGTTGCCGACCACTTGCCGCCCTGGAACGCCCCCTCGGCGGTGTAATCAAATGCGCCGGCCTTGCCGCCGAAGCGGAGGCCATAGGTGTTAACGCTGCGCGCGGCGTCGTTTTTCCAAACGAGGTAGTAAACGTCCAGCTTGTTGCCTTCACCCGCGGGCCAGATGGTATAGAGGCCGTACAGGTCGTCGTCATTGGAACTGTCGCTCGACTTAAGCTGGGTTTCTTTCAGCTTGGCGAAGAAGAGATCGATCTGCGCCGCATTGAGGCGCGTGGTCACCTTGTAGGCGTCGAATGCGCGCCCGTTATCGCTCCATCCGAGGTGGCCGAGAAGCCGCTGGTCGCCATACACCAGTTGCTGGCGCCCAATCTTGAAATCGACCGGAGCGCCCCCCACGTTTTCGAGCATGAACCACGCCTGGTAGACATCCAGCGATTGCCTGTCCGATCCCCTGCTGGCATACGCCGTCTGGGAAGCGGCGGTGGTGGTGCAGGCGGTGCCGGCGGTCACCTGGGCCTGCGTACAGACCGTGGAACCGCCGTAGGACGTGCTCGCATTGCCGGCGCTCTCGGCATTACCCACATCGCCCCAATTGCGGGAATCCTGCACCGAGATGAACGCCTTGACGCCGCTGTCGGTCTTGATGTCGAAGTTCAAGCGGATGCGCTGGCCTATATACCCTTTGTTGTCATCGACTTTATCATTGAAGTCCGCGTTGTCCCGCATTTCCGGGCGGAAGCGCATTTCACCGCTGATCTTCACTTTCTCCGGCGGCGGAGCGGGCTTCGCGCTCTCCTGCGGGGCGGCCTGCGCGCTGTCATCCATCACCGCCTTCACATCATCGTCGGTGATAAGCTCCTTGGCTTTGAGCATTTTCAGCACGGCCTGACCGGTCGCCTGCTGCGGCTCCGCCATCGCTACCCCCGCGAAAGCAAAAATAAGACATGGAAGGAGCAGTACTATTCGCGTCTTCATGGATTTCCTTTCTTCTTAGTCACCCTAGATCACCCTTGACACCCTCAATCGCCCTTACAAAATCTGCATCCCGTCCGTTTCCTTTAAGTAAGTTGAAGCCCATTCGGTGAAGTTTCTTCCGTATCAAACTTTCTCTTCCCCCAGAAGAAAACCGTGTTTGATTGAAACCCCATGACATGAAACCCCAGAAACCCTAAAACCTAGGGGGAATTTTACCATTCCGGCGGAAATTTGGCAAAAGCAATGTTGCCGCAACGGGATAAGGAATAAGAAAGCCCGCGCGGCCGAGGAGGTTAATCTCGCCGCGCGGGCTGGGGAGGGACTGGTTAGAAGTGGTATGTCATCATCGCGAGGATGGTGTCGTTTTTCGGCTCGGTGCCGCCGCCGGGCATGGTTTCGCCTTTCTGGATATAGTTGGCCTGGATGCGGATGTTGTTCTTCAGCAGATAGTAGTTCAGGCCCACCGTGATCCATTTGTCCTCGTTTTGGCCGGAGGATCCCAAAATCTTGTCATTGCCGTCATACTTCATGTATTCATAGCGCAGCGCCAGCGAGAAGGTATCGGGAACAAGCATGTAGCCCGCCTGCACGGTGTAGGAACTCTGATTCGCGGTCTGTTCGGCCGCGGCGGCGTCCCAGTACTTCACATCGCGGAGAATGTATTCCGCGGTGGCCCAGAAGCCGCCGGCCTTGAACTGCGCGTCGATCTCGGTTCCGTTGCTCGCCTTTTCGGTGCTGGCGGACGCCGCGCCGGTGGCGGGCGCGTCATCCGAGGTGTAGTACGAAGCGCCGATGGCGAACTTGGTTACGCCTTCGAAGTTCTCCTGGGCCGGCGCGGTGCCCGATCCCATGTTGCCGAGGGGGTGCAGTTCGATGCGGGCGCTATACAGGTATTTGTTGTTGTCGTTGGCGGCGCCGTTCCCGGTGTAAATCTGGTTGGCCAGCTTCGTGCCGCTAAGGCTTCCCGGCTGTACATAGCCATTGAAGATGCCAAGCTGGTAGAAAAGCACCTTGTCCAGCGCATAGTTCTGCCACGATACGCCGACCTGGCGGTACGGGGCAAGCGACGCGGTAAGGTTCCGTTCCACGAATGCGATCTTCTTATCGGATGTCAGCGCGTCCAGCGAGAACGGCACATAGTGGTTGCCGACATCGAATTCGCCGAAGCCCGGAGTGACGCCGATGTAGGCGTCTTCCAGATAGACGGTGTTCACCGACTTGGTATTGCTGGCGGTGGTTGTGCAGGCGGTTCCGGCGGTCACCTGGGCCTGCGTACACGTGGTGGATACCGTGGTGGCGGAAGGCACGGTCTTCTGGGCCACCTGGCCGAACTCCGGCTCGATCTTCACAAACGCGATCGGGCTGATCTGGGCCTTGAATTCAAGGCGCGCGCGGCGGATAAAAAGCGTGTCGGTGACGGGGCTTGCCGCGGTGTTGTCGCCCATCACGTTTTTGTACTGCGTCTGAAAGCGGCCGCCCATTTCAATCTTGGCGGTATCGCTTCCGTTGATCGCTTTGATGTCGTCGTCGGTAAGAACCCCCTTCTCCTTCAGCTTCTCGATCAGCGGCTTGTCGCCGATCATCTGGCCGGCGAATGCCGGGGCGGCCGCGGCAAATAATACCGCAATTGCCAACGCTAAAATCTTCTTCATCGTTCTCCGTCTCCCAATCATTAAAGGTTAATGGCTTGTTCAATAACTGCCGCCAACTATAAACGTTCAGTGTTACGTGGGCATGAGCGTTTAATGACAATTTGGTTAAGATTGCCGCGAGCCGGACGCGTACCCCGCGCCTTACATACACCCGATCACGATTTCTTGAAGGTGATCTTGTATTTCAATTCCTTTTGCGCCGCCAGCCATTCGACCGGTTTCCCGTCGATCTCGGCATACGGATACATGAAGTAGTTCAACGGGCCGCCCTTCTGCGGCGGGTTCAGGTAATATCCCCTGCCGCCCGTCGCCACAACAACCCGATACGGATCAACGGCGTTGAAATAGTATTCACGGTATTTCGCCGCTTCCGCCGGATCGTTTTCCAGCTTCTTCTCCAATATCGCCTTCCGCACGTCGGCCGGGTCGGCCGGCACCCAACCCGCTCCGGGGACATAG